>JARRLD010000037.1:0-24904 GCA_037387345.1 Gemmatimonadota bacterium | reverse complement strand
TCGAACACGATGCCCCGCCGCTGGGCTTCATCGGCGTAGGGTATCCACGCCTCGCGAGCAGCTTCTGCCACCGTCACGGACCCGGCCTGGGCGACCCAACCTCCCGACTCGAGGCGAGAGAGATCCAGCAGGTCGTCCACCAGGCGCTGGAGCCGCAGGGTGTTGTTGCGGATCGACTCGAGGAAGCCCCGACGGAGCTCCTCCGGAGGATCGCCCTCCAGGAGCGTCTCGGCGAAGCCGCGGATGGAGGTGAGCGGAGTCTTGAGCTCGTGAGACGCGTTGGCCACAAAATCCCGCCGCACCTGCTCCAGCCTGCGAATCTCCGACACGTCCAGGAACGTGGTCACGGCTCCGCCGAGATCCAGCGTCCTCGACGAGACCAGCAGGTGCCTGCGGCCGATGCGAACCTCCTGGGCCCGGATGGTCTGCACGACCGAATCCTCGAGGACCTTCCTCAACTCGGGGTGCCGCACCAGCGTCCCGATGGGTGCGTAGGTCGGAACCTGAGGGAAGCCGAAGAGGGCCCGTGCCGTGCGGTTCATGCGGAGAACGCGCGCGTCGTCGGTGAGGGCCACGACGCCCTCGGCCATGCAGTCGATGAGGGCCTGCATCTCGTCCCGCTCGCGCCCCAGCTCGGAGAGGCGTACCTGCAGCTCATCGGTGAGGCGGTTGAACGCCACCGCGAGGTCATCCAGATCCGGCACACCGAGGCGACGGGGTGCCCGCTGCTCGAAGTCGCCCCCGGCAAGCCGACGCGCTTGCTCGGCCAGATGAACCAGGGGCTGGCTCAAGGCCCGACTGGCCAGGTAGGCGACAACCAGGGCCATGAACATGGCCAGGAGTCCGCTGAGAGCCACGGCCCGCTGGGCCCGGTCCACGGTCCTCTCGACATCGGTCAGGGGCGCTGCCAGGCGGAGGATGATCGGGGCACCGTCGAGCTCCGCCACCCGAGCGCCGTAGAGGAGCGGATCGGCGATGGTCGCCGACGTTCGCTCGGCGAAGGTTACCTGTCCGGCGAGCGCTCCACGGACCTCCGGGCGATTGGCGTGGTTCTCGACCGTTGGCAGCCGCTCTGGAGACACGTAGGAGTCTCCCAACACCACACCGTCGACCGAGATCAGCGAGGTCCGATACCCCACCTGGGCCGTCAGGGCCCGCGCCAACGAGTCCGGGTCAGCCCCTCCCGTCTCTCCCAGGATCCACGCGCCCAGGGCGAGCTGACTCCGAAGCTCCTCACGAAAGGTGCTCTTCAGCTCCCGGCGCAGGCCGGACCCCACGAACCCGACCGTGAGCACGGCGTTGAGCCCGACGATCCCGGCAATGCTGGCGAACAGTCGGTGATGGATCCGAAGGCCCATGACGGTCCCGGGTGGTTCGAGGGGTACTCAGACGATGGGGAGAGGGACCCGGTCGGCGCCCCTCGCCCCCGCAACATGGCCTCGTGTCCCGTTGCTGGCCACGAGTCGTCCCGCTCAGAAGTAGAGAAAGGCCTGGACCTTCATGGAGTACTCCGTGTCGCCGGTCTGGGGCGAGAAGATGTCGACGTTGAAGCCGATCTTGTTCTTTCCCTGGACGTAGAGCATCAGGCCCGGCGTGAAGATCACGGCGCCGTCGTCGTCCCCGTCCCGGTTCGGATCCGCGAAGCTGAGGCGCGCCAGAGGCTCCACTCCGACCATCCTGGGCCCATCGAGGGGGACGTAGTAGCTGGCCACGCCCTGGTAGGTCGTGAACGAAACGGGCTCGTCGCTCGCGTTCAGGACCTGCCAGTTGTCCCCGGCCGCCACAGCGGCCTGGACATGGAGGCCGTCCCGCTCCTCGTTGGGGTCCAGGTAGTCGTGGACCCCCACCTGCCCGGAAATCGTGATCAGGTCGCTCACATCGAAGCTCAGGCGCCCGGAGTACGACTTGGCGTCGTTCTCGTCGGAGGTGTTGATCCCGGTTCCGTTGGTCACGGTTCCCTGAAAGGCGACCCTGTCTCCGGAGATCTCCACCTTGACCCCCTGGTCCCGGCCGGCAAAGGCCAGCTTCTCCGTGAGCCGGGAGTAGGAACAGGCGCCTCCCACGCCCGGGCATCCCCCGACCCCTTCGACCCTGCCGTCCCGTTCGATGAGCGACAGATCCGTCGAGCTGGACAGCTCGAAGAGGTCGAAGGCCCGCTTGAACTGTCCCATGGACACCCGGAAGGCATCGGAGAAGTTGAACCGGACATAGGCGTCCTGTAGCTGCGTCTGACCGCCAGCGAAGTCGGGCTGTACCCGCGCGCTGAAGAAGTCCGTGACGCTGATATCCGCGATGAGGCGGACGCGACGGAAGAAGAAGTCGTCCTCCGCGGATTCCACGGAGGAGACCGAGTACTGGGAATGGAGCCGGCCGCCGATCCTGATGTCGGCATTCCGAGCGGAGATCTCCTGCGCCGCACCCTGCATGGGCTGCAGGCTCAGGACCGTACCTGTGAGAGCGATGAGAAGTCGTCGCATGGTGTTCTTCCTGTGATGAGTGAGACGCCCTACGGCCGCGCTGTTACCGGTCCGTTACGACTTCTAGTCACAAATGTCCACGAACGGGCCCGAGGGCGAGGTGTGGCGGGGCCTCAAAGGGGGCTGTCGGGGACGTTCAAGCGGTATCCGAACCCCCGGATGGTCTCGATCCACTCGCCCACCTCCCCGAGCTTGCCGCGGAGCCTGCGCACGTGCATGTCCACCGTCCGGGTCTGGATCCGTCCCGACGCGTAGGACTCCACGTCCCAGGCCGTCTCGAGGAGCTGTTGCCGGCTCTGCGTCCTGCCCCGCCGCTCCATGAGCGCCTGGAGCAGCCGGAACTCGGTGGGCGTCAGGTCGAGCTCTTCACCCTCCACGGTGACCTGATGCGCGCCCAGGTCCACCCTCAGGGGACCGGCCCGGAGAATGCGTCCGCCGGCGGTGAATCCCGTCTCCCTTACCCGCCGCAAGATGGCCTGAACGCGAAGCACCAGCTCACGGGGACTGAAGGGTTTGGTGAGGTAGTCGTCGGCCCCCAGCTCGAACCCCTCGATGCGGTCCTCCTGCTCCTTCTTGGCCGTGAGCACAAGCACGGGAACGCTCGTCGTGGCCGGCTCGTCCTTGAGGCGCCGCAGGATCTCGTCCCCTCCGACACCCGGGAGCATCCGGTCGAGGACCACGAGATCGGGGACGTCGCGTCCCAATGCCCGGAGGGCTTCCTGCCCCGTGCCGGCGGTTTCCACCCGGTAGCCCTCCCGGGTGAGCTGATAGGCGATGAGGGCCGCGATGTCCGGCTCATCCTCGACGACCAGAATTCTCGGCACGGCGGCATCCTTCGAGTTGGATTGCATGGTGCTCATCACGGGTGCAGCGTTCATCGATCATGGAGCCCCGGCCCCGCCGCATCCAGCGGGCGCCCGGACTCCCGTCCGGTCATCCGCCGCGGCAGAGCGCGTCGAGCTCCTCCTGGGTGAGGGTGTGGTCAGTGCGCTTCGCGGCGTCGAAGATCCGGCCGCTCAGCGTTTCGTCCGACGGATCGTAACCGTGGCTCTTGAGCCAATATTTCACGTTCGAGAGTCCCGACATGGGACCGATCTCGATGACCTGTGCGCGACCCACCATCGACGCAGGCACGCTGGAGTAGATGCGGTCGGCCAGCCAGGCGTCGCCCTTCTGCTCGGCCTTGATGATCGCGGCCGCGTGCACGCCGGTTCCGGTGCGGAAGGCGTCGGACCCGACGACGGGATGGGAGGGAGGCACCGGCAGGTGATACAGCCCGGCCACCAGCTCGCAAAACTCCGGGAGCACGGTGAGATCCGCGTCGTGGATACCCAGGAGCTTGAGGTTGACCAGGAGCAGCTCCATCTCGGTGTTGCCTGAGCGCTCACCGATCCCCAGCGCGGTTCCGTGCACTCGCGTCGCGCCGGCCTGGATGGCAGCCATCGCATTGGCGAGGCCGAACCCTCGATCCCGGTGGCCGTGCCAATCCACCTCCACACCTTCCCCGGACGGCTCCACGATCTCCTCGAGTACAAACCGCACCAGCGCCCGGGTCCCCGAGGGAGTCGCGTGTCCCACGGTGTCGGCGATACAGAGACGTCGTGCTCCCCACTCGATGGCCCTTCCGGACAGGGCCTTCAGGACCTCCGGCCGGGCGCGGGTGGTGTCCTCCGTCACCATCATGACAGGCAGGCCCTCCCGGACCGCGAAGGTGACCGCCTCCTCGGACGTGGCCAGCATCCGCTCCAGCGTCCATCCCTCGGCATACTGACGGATGGGCGAGCTTCCGATGAAGGTGCACACCTCGATGGGTATGCCCACCGACTGGGAGATCTCCACCACGGGTCGCACGTCGGCCACCACCGTGCGGGCCGCGCAGTTGGCCTCGATGGAGAGGCCGGCGTCCCGGATCTCGCGGGCGAGCGCCGTCACCGCCTCGACGGCCCGGGGTCCCGCACCCGGCAGACCGATGTCGGCCGTATGGACGCCCAGCTGATCCATGAGGTGCAGCAGGCGGACCTTGTCGCCGATGGGTGGGTCCACGACGGACGGATTCTGCAGGCCGTCCCGCAGGGTCTCGTCGTCCAGCTCCACCCGCTCTACCGTCGACCAGTCGAAGGCGTGCTCCGACCGATTCCAGTCGTGTATCAGCTCCAGCTCGTCCAAGGCTCGCCCCCTGCGCATGCGGCAACGTGCAGCCCAAGGCGATCAAAGCTCGTGCGCACCCGCACCTCGACGCCCGGATGGAGCTTGAAGCTCTGATCGTGCTCGGGCTGTTGAGGAAACCTGACGGAATCCGCCTCCGGAGGCATCCCCCGTAGGCCGAACGGGCCTGCTTCGACCCCTCCGGTTGTTCGTGACCGTCCCCACCGGCGAGTCACGCTCCGGCGGAAGATGGAGTGACGCCCCCTTCGCCGCGAGAGGACCGCACGGGCGGCATGGCGAGGCGGGCGCCAGGGCGGTGCCCCGCGCGACGGCCCCTGGAGAGTCCGTGGCTCGGTCGCGCCGCTGTAACGAAGTCGTAACCCGAGAGGCGGGGGGCTACATTCGTTTCTGCGCACGTGAGCCCGGGCGGCACCGGGGATCGGAGACCTGGAGATCCCTCCGCGCGAGCTCTGACGAGACCCGCACCTGGGAGGTCGAATCGGTGTTCGGCGCCCGCGAGATCCCTTCGGTGGAGGACGCGCGCTCCTCGCCACGGCCCGAGGACACCGCCCTGGCCGAGGCGTTCCTCGCGTCAGAGCCACTCCGCACCGTGCGCAGCCATCTGCTGGCCACGGACGAGATCACGTTGGCCCATCAGGTGGAGCTCACCGAGATCCCGGCCCCACCCTTCGGCGAGGCGGACCGGGCCAGCCGAATGGCCGAGCTCCTGTCCGACTCCGGCGCCGTGGACGTGCACTCCGACGGAGAGGGCAACGTCGTGGCTCGATATCCCGACCCGGACCCGACGGACCAGGCGCCCCTCGTCGTAAGCGCCCATCTCGATACCGTCTTTCCCCCGGGCACCGACGTCTCGGTGACACGGGAGGGAAGCCTGATCCGAGGACCGGGCATCAGCGACGACGGGCGCGGGCTGGCCGCGCTGCTGGCCCTCTGTCGAGCTCTGGTCCGGGCCCGGGTGAGGCTCGGGCGCCCGCTGCTCCTGGTTGCCACGGTCGGGGAGGAGGGCATCGGCGACCTCCGCGGGGCACGTCACCTTTTTTCGCCGGAGGGAGCCGGCCGTGACGCGGCGGCCTTCCTGTCGCTCGACGGCGCCGGAAGTCGAGGAATCGTCCACCGCGGCGTGGGCTCGTGGAGAATTCGCCTGGAGATCACGGGGCCCGGGGGGCATTCGTGGTCCGACTGGGGCCGCGCGAATCCCATCGACGCGCTGGCCCGGGCGCTGGCCTCTCTCCACGAGCTGGCTTTGCCCGGCGGTTCCACCCTTTCCGTGGGCCGCGTCGCCGGCGGAGAGAGCATCAACGCCATCCCTCGCTCCGCCTGGGCAGAGCTGGAGATACGAAGCGAGAACCAGGAGGTGCTCACCGAGCTTCAGTCCCGGGCCCTGGCTTCCGCCCGGGTCGCCGTGGAGCGGGTCAACGGAGAACGGACCCCCGGCTCCGTCCCCCTCACCTTGCAGGAGCACGTCATCGGCGCCCGACCGGCCGGTTCGACCTCCGGGGACGCTCCGCTGGTCAGGGCCGCGGTAGCCGCCACCCATGCTCTGGGCGACGTCCCGATCCCGACGCTCTCCTCGACCGACGCCAACGTGCCCATGGCCGCCGGCATCCCCGCGGTGACCCTGGGTGCAGGCGGTGAGGCGGGGAACGCCCACACCGTGGACGAGTGGTACCTGAACGTCCGGGGGCCCCAGGGAATCCTGCGCGTGGCCCTGACCCTCATGCTCCTCGAGCGACTGCCCTTCCCAACCGAGGCTGAAGGGAGGTCTCAGTCCCCCGCCACGACCGAGTGATCCGTCACCAGCAGGCTACCTGTGACCCCCCGGACCACGGCGTGACCTCCGACGAGCGAATCGTGGAGGCGGGCGTTCTCCAGGGACGCGCCCGGTCCCACGACGGTATCCCGCAGGGTACAGCCCTCGACCCGGGTACCCGCCTCCAGCGTGACGTTGGGGCCGATGGTACCGCCGCGAACCACCACGCCCTCCTCCAGTCGGACCGGTTCCAGGATCTCCGCATCCTCCACTGACGCCGAAGGGTGCGCTCCGGCCCGCCCGATCTCCAGGAGATGGGCGTTGGTTTCCAGAAGCGTCTCGGGCTTCCCGGCATCCCACCACCCTTCCACCGGGGCGGTACGGATTCTGGAGCCGTGGTCCACCATGTATTGGAAGGCGTCGGTCAGGTAGCGCTCACCCCCGGGACCCGGAGGTTGGGCCAGCGTGTGGTGGATTCCCTCGAAGAGGAGCTCATGGTCCCGCATGTAGTAGAGGCCGATGTTCGCGAGTCTGGAGATGGGCTCGCTGGGCTTCTCGACGATGCGGGCCATGGTCCCGTCCTCCCGGGTGACGATGACGCCGTAGCGCTGGTAGTCCTCCACCTCCTTCGCCCAGATGATGCCGCCGTACTCCCTTTCGAGCGTCTTCACCGCCTGGTAGTCCACCTCCATGACCGCGTCGGGGAACAGGATGAGCACCTCTTCATCGATGAAGGGCTCAGCCAGGGCGATGGCACCCGCGGTGCCGTCCTGCACCTCCTGCAGAACGTAGTGCCCTTCGATATCGGGGTACTCCTCCTCGATCCAGGCCTGGATCGCATCCCGGAGGTATCCGACCACGAGGACGAACTCCCGGATCCCCAGCTCCGTAAGGTCGTCCAGGATGTAGCTGAGAACGGGCTTTCCGGCGACCTTGAGGAGCGGCTTCGGGGTATGGTGCGTGTGAGGCCGGAGTCGTGTACCCTTCCCAGCCAGGGGGATGATCGCTTTCATTCGCTCTCAGGTGTCGGGGGCGTCGTCGGCGCAAACTATATCCGGAGCCCCGGGCCACTGTAAAGCGACGGATCTCCCCAGCACGGAAAGGAGGCCGAAGTGAACCGAATCGTCAGCCGACTCTTGCCTGCGCTCTTCGTCCTGTCGGCGTGTGGAGGGCCCGGAGCCATGGCTCAGGACCCGTCGCCGCGACCCGCCGAGGATCTCGCGCGGCCCTACATGTACGAGCTGGCCCCCGAGCAGGTCGCCACCCAGGAGCCGGCCTTCATCGAGGTCACCGGCAATGGGGCTGTGGAGATCGCACCCGATCGGGCCCAGGCGGACTTCGCGGTCGAGACCCAGGCGGACAACGCGAAGGAGGCCTCGGCGGCCAACGCGGCGTCCATGTCCGGGGTTGTGAGTGCGCTCCGTGCGCTGGACCTGCCGGGCCTGACCATCGAAACCTTCGGGTACGCCCTCCGCCCCGACTACGCATATCCCACGGTGGAGGGCGTCCGCACCCGGGTGATCGAAGGATACACGGCCCTGAACCACGTGCGTGTCACCGTGGACGACGTGAGCGCCGCCGGCGGGATCATCGATGCCGCCATCGGGGCGGGAGCCAACCGGGTGGCCTCTCTGGCATTCTTGGCCACCGACCCCAGCGAGGCTCGCGGGAGGGCCCTCAGCCAGGCGGTGGAACAGGCGCGCCAGGAGGCCGAGACCATCGCTCGGGCCCTGGGCCGGGAGCTGGGCGCGCCCCTCGAGGTTCGCGGTGGCGCACAGTCTCCCACACCACGGCGGGACACGGGACCCCAGATGATGGAGCTGGCGGCCAGGGCCGTGGAGACGCCCATCGAGGCCGGAGGACAGACCGTCCGGGCCTCGGTCACGATTCGATTCCTCCTCGGACCTCCCCGGGGGCGGCGTTGAGCGTGCCCACGGAGGTTCCTGGCGGCGCCGGCGCCGCCACCGACCCGCGTTCACGTGACCCGGAGCTGCAGGGACGCACCTACGCCATTCCATTCGAGAGGGTGTGGACCGGGGCGCTGCAGCTGGCGGCTGGTGGGCTGCCCCGCTGGCGGGTTCTCAAGGCGGACGACCAGCGCGGTGTCATTCTGGCGGTGTCGACGTCGACCATCCGGAAGCATGCGAGCGATGTGCGGATCACCGTAGGGTTGGACGCCGACGGCCAGACCCGTGTGGATCTGAGCGCCGAGGCCCGCGACGGCAGGGGTCGCCTCCGCCACGACCGGAAGTCCATCACGACGTTCTTGCGGCACCTGGACCGGGTGATCGAGGCCCGCGAGGGTCTCATCCTGGCGCCGCGAGCCGAGCTGCAGGGAGCTCCCGGATCACTCGCGTGAACCGTCCCCCCCTGCCGTGGTCTCCGGTCGCCGCCGTCGTCGTCGCCCTGGCGCTGGGCTGCGGCACCCCGGAGGCGCAGCCGCCGGGAAGCTCCAGCGCGGATGACGACCGTCCCGCCGAGGGAAACTTCCACGGGCGAATCTACGAACGGAGCTTCGTATTCACGACTCTGACGGGAGACAGCGCCTTCGTGGTTCCCTGGCTGATGAGCGCGCGCACCCGACCCGGCGGAGTGGACCGGAGCGCCCGCGGCTGGCTGGCCCGGGGAGACACGTGGGAGCCCTTCTACGACGAGGGGTGGGAGACGCCCCCGTCACGGGCCCCGTGGAGGATCCTCCCCCACCGGAACCTCCGCCTCGTGGTCGGTGAAGCCGATGCCGTGGTCGGCATCCTCTTCGCGGAGGGCCCCCGGGAGCTCGAGCTCGAGCTCTCCTCCCTGCGGGGAGAGTGGACAGGCGGTCGTGGCCAGGTGTTCAGGTTGCTGGACGCCGCCCTCTATCTCTCCGACCAGCGCATCGGTGGCGTGGCCCTGGACATATCGCGGGCGTTCGGTCCCGACGAGAGCCCCCATCGGGACTGGGCCTTCCTGACCTCCGGGGACTCCCTGCAGATGATCCTCGAGGGCACCGCCGCGCCGGACGCGGACACCGCGGTCTTCGACGTATGGGGACAGCTTGAGTCTCGCGATCTCACATGGCCCGAGCTCACCCTCCAGCAGGCGGAGGTCCGGGCGTTCCAGCCAGCCCGCCAGGACGTACCGGTCTCCTGGAAGGTGACCACAGCGGATGGCGCTCCCGTCGGCGACCTGCAGGTGTCGGCGGCTCAGATCCGTGCGGGGGACGGCTCCGGTCCGGTCCTGCCCGTGGACGCGTTGTTCCTCGTGTCCGGGACGCTCACCATCAACGGCCGGGAATACCCGGTACGCGGTCTGTTCCGCCACACACGTCCGTGAACGACGACATCCTTCGCATCGTCCTGACCATCGGGTTCGGCGCGCTGGCCGGAGGCCTCACCAACACGGTGGCCATCTGGATGCTGTTCCATCCGTACGAGGCGCCCCGTCTCGGCCGGTGGAAGATCGGGTTCTTCCAGGGTGCCGTGCCCAAGAACCAGCCCCGGCTCGCCGCTGCCATCGGGCGAACCGTCGGAAACCGATTGCTGACCCCGGAGGACCTCACGAAGACCTTCCGCGACGTCGAGTTCCGGCGGGCCTTCGATCATCGGCTCGGGATCTTCCTGGACGGGCTGCTCAGGAAGGAGCGGGGCTCCCTGAGAGACCTGATCCCCCCGGCGCTCCTGGCGGACCTGGAGCCGGTTCTGGACGATTCCATCGAGCTGGGGCTGGCGAAGCTGGACGAATACCTGGAGTCGGACCGGTTCGAGGAGTCCATGCGCCGGCGCGCCGACCGACTGGTAGACGCGGTCGCCGACGAGCCCATCGGGGGGATCCTCACCCCGGCCCGCGGCGAGGCCGTGCAGGGCGCCGTCGAGGAGTGGCTCCAGAACGCGGTGGACAGCAAGGACTTCCAGACCGCGGTGGACGACTATCTCGACCGGGCGTCTCGTAAGCTCCTGGCGCCGGGACGGACCTTCGAGGAGATCCTGCCCCTCGGTCTCGTGGGGGCGGTGGAGAAGGCCATCCAGGGGTATCTGCCGCTGGCCATCGAGCGGCTGGGCAAGCTCCTGGAGGACCAGGGAGCCCGGGCCCGGTTCGAGGCCACGATTCACGACCTGCTCCACCGGTTCCTGAGGGACCTCAGGTTCCACCAGCGGGTCGTGGCGCGTCTCGTGATGACCGAGGAGACAGTGGACAAGGTGCTCGACACCATCGAGGCCGAGGGGGCCGAGCGGCTCTCGGAGATCCTCCGGGATCCCGCGGTCCAGGAAGCCATGGCCCGAGGTGTGAACGAGGCCATCGTCGACTTCCTCCGGCGTCCCGTGAGCGCGGTTCTCGGGACACCCGAAGACCCCAGCGTGGCGGACGCCAGGGACACGCTGGCCGGATGGGTCGTGGGCATGGCCAGAGACCAGGCGACCCGGGACTTCCTGGTGGAGAAGCTTCACGTCGCCGTGGAGAGGGCGGGCGCCCGGACCTGGGGGGAGCTTCTGGAGCGCGTCCCCCCGGAGCGGCTCGCCGAGTGGCTCGTGACGGCGGCCCGCAGCGAGGCGGCGGCCAAGGCCTACCGGGAAGGCGCCCGGCGCCTCACTTCGGCGCTTCTCGACCGCCCCATCGGCACACCTGCCCATTGGCTGCCCGATCGCGCGCCTGACCGCATCGAGGAAGCGCTGGGCGATCCCGTCTGGGAGTGGCTCCAGACCCAGGTACCCGATGTCGTGGAGCGCATCGATGTAGCACGCCGGGTGGAGCAGAAGGTGCTGGACTTCCCGACGGCGCGCATGGAGGAGCTGGTCCGCAGGGTCACGGACCGGGAGCTCCGCCTCATCGTTCGCCTCGGCTACGTCCTGGGAGCGTTCATCGGCGTGGTGCTCGTGTTCGTGAACGCCCTGTTCTCCTGACCGAAGGCCTCCTAGTCGTCCTCGGGCGACTCCAGGTGGAAGCCCCGACGCATCTGAGGCCGGCGCGACCTGACCGGGGCTTTCCTCTGCATCCAGGCGAACGGCGTGAAGTGCCGCTTGACCTTGCGGGTGCGACCCAGACCCGAATCCATGGTTCGCTCGAGGTCATCGGTGGTCTGGGAGTAGCGGGCGGGCATGCCGAGCCATATTCCCACCGCGAGGGCCAGCACGGCGCCCAGGATCTTCAGTGCAAGCATGTCATTCTCGACCTGCTAGGCCTTGCCGATGGACTCCAGGAAGAGGAGCACCAGGCCCACGGACAGGATGATCGCGACCGCATTGGTCCCCACGGCAACCATGGCCACAACGGTCCAGAACATGGCATGGGTGAAGAGATAGCCCCCGGGAACCAGGTTGCGCATGAGGTCGTCCGTCCGTCTACGGGGTTCGAGGATCGCGGAAATATGCCGCCCGTGGCGACCACTGTCACCCCCCACGCACCTCGGCGTGTGGGGCCCGCCAGCTCAGTCGGTCTCTCCCGATCCGGCTTCGCCCCGCTCCAGACGCTTCCTGGCTTCCGCCAGGTACCCCGGCTCGAGGCGCAGCAGGTTGGAGATCTTCCGCATCAGGTAGTCCTCCTTGTTGGCCAGATCACCGTCGGAATACACCAGGCCCCACATGATCTCCGCGAGGACCATCTTCTGGCCGAGGGAGTAGTTCTCGGCCACCAGGTTCGTGAACTGCCAGAGGTCGACCGCCTCCTCCCGGGCCTCTTCCGCCAACTTCAGGAGCTTCTCCGCCTGGCCCGCGTCCAGCCCGAACTGCCGTCGGATCGCCGATTCCAGGTGCTGGCGCTCGTCATTCGTGAACTCGCTGTCGGCGTGGGCCAGCTCCAGGAGCAGGGCGCACGCGGCAAGCCGGATGTCCCCCAGGGCCTCGCCCGGCTCGCTTCGGGTCGGGGGGGACATGGAGGAGCGGAAGAAGTTCTTGATCGAGTCCAGCATGGTCTCCTGGTCCTCCGTTGTGCGCGTCGCAGTCTCGTACCGTTCACCGGCAGAGATCCCGCGTCTCCTCGGCTGCGGATCGTCAATGTAGGGTCGAAGCGCCTCACACTTCCATGGTGCGAAGCCTCTTCATGCCGGCCCAGAGGGGGAGCACGATAGCCAGGAGCGTGAGCGCGACGGCTCCCGTGCCCCCGAGCAGGAGGGGAACGACACCCACCCCCGCCCCACCCCCGGTGGTCTCCGACATCACGTATACGTACACCGGCCACGCCTCGAGGATCACGACTCCGGCCAGGTACGAGATCGCCGCCATCATGAAGAGGAGGCCTCCGAACGACGTGGGGATCTCCGCCACGTTCTCGGTCTCGTAGTTGGGATACAAGGCACCCAGACCCAGGGCCAGTGCCGTGAGGGCGAGGGTCACCCCGAACATGGTGACCGTGGTCAGCACGAGCATGAACGTCGACGCGTGAAGCACGAGGTTGGTCAGCAGGATGAGGGGCAACGCGACCAGCAGCAGCGGAACCGTTCCGACCCAGTACTTCACCAGGAAGAACCTCCTGACGTGCATCGGTGAAGATCGGAGCAGCCACATGGTGCGACCCTCCAGAGACACGGCGGGGAAGACGAACCGGGCCGCGATGGCCGCCACGACGAACCCCGCCAGGCCGAGATTGAGGAACGAAACCACGTTGACGAGGAGGCGGGACACGCGCTCCCCGGTGAAGAGAGGGAGCACCGAGATGTTGTATACGTAGACGACGACCAGCACGCCCAGGAGGATGAGCTGCGACCACTGGGTGCTGTCGCGAAAGAACACCCGAACCTCCTTCGCGATCAGCTCCCGCGTCTGCGGCTGGGCGCGAACCAGGATGCGGTCCAGAATCCTCGAGCGCGTGCGGCCCTCCCTCCGCTCCGCACCTTCCTGCGCCCGGGTGAAGCCCATCGGAAAGATGCGCGTGTGGAGCCAGGCACCCATCACGATCAGGGCGGCCGCCGTGCTCCACAGGAAGATGAGGGGAAACCACTCGAAGGTGCCATTCAGATAGGTGAGGAGCACCTCGGCTGTCCATTCGCTGGGGAGCCAGGGCGACGTCGGCGTCCTCAAGACGGAGATGAAGTCCACCAGGTCCCGGAATTCTTCGGGCCGGACCAGGCGCTCGGGACGAAGGAACCGGAACAGCACGACCACAGCCGCCGCCGCGAACAGTCCGATGAGCGCGAGGAGGTCCCGGGTCCGGCGCGCGGGGAAGACGTTGACCAGGACGAGGGTCACGGCCGAGCCCAGCACGGCCGGGATGGCCAGGAAGGGAACGACCACCCCCGCGGCCGTGAGATAGTAGACCGGACCGGCTCCGTAGATGACGCCGTAGGCCACGAGGATGGGCACGGCGAGAAGGGCCACCATCCACGAGGACCCTACGAGAGTCTCCACGAGCCGAGCGCCATAGACGGTAACCGGATCCACGGGCGCCGCCATGAGAAGCTCGAGATCATCCGACAGGAAGAAGGTGGACAGCGCGGTAATCACGTTGGAGAGCACCAGGATCATGAAGAAGGTCAGGAAGACAAGTCCCAGCAGCTTACCAGCCAGGAGGTCCCCGATGCCCTGAGTGCCCCGGAAGTAGAGGAGCATCCGATAGATCACACCGAAGATCAGGCCCCAGAACAGGAGACCCACGAAGCCGAGGAGCAGACCCTTCACGAGCCGACCCTCTTCGGTCCTGGCCCGGTTCACTCTTGCCCGTGCCTTGGGACCCAGGAGCCAGGCGAGGCCCGGGCTTCTTGCCACGGTGGAGTCGCTCACGACTCGATGGCCTCGTGCAGCCCGTCGATCACTTCCGCAATGGCCTCCCCTCCCGTGACCTTGAGGAAGATCTCCTCGAGGTGGGCGCCTCCGGCCTGGGCCTGGCCCCGTAGCTCGTCCATCGTCCCCAGCGCGATGATCTCGCCCCGGCTGATGATGGCGATGCGGTCGCAGAGCGCCTCCGCGACCTCCAGAGTGTGCGTGGAGAGGAAGACGGCGCCCCCACGGTCGGCGTATCCCCTGAGAAGCTCTTTCAGGAGCTTCGCGGACCGGGGATCGAGCCCTACCATGGGCTCGTCCACCACGATCAGCTCCGGCTGATGGATCAGGGCCGAGCTGATGAGCAGCTTCTGGCGCATGCCGTGGCTGTAGCTCTCGATGAGCTCGTCCCTCCACTCCGTCAGATGGAAGAGCTCGAGCAGCTTCTCCAGGCGAGCGCCCGTGGCGGGGTCGTCCCTTCCCCACAGACCGGCCACGTAGCGCAAGAACTCCCGGCCGGAGAGCTTTTCGTAGAGAAACGGTCGGTCCGGAATGTAGCCGACCTTCGCCTTGGCAGCGCGAGGGTTGTCCCCCAGGTCCACTCCGCCGATAGCCACCGTTCCGCGGGTGGGCCGCAGCACGCCGACCACCATACGGATCGTCGTGGTCTTGCCCGCGCCATTGGGGCCGAGGAAGCCGAAGATCTCGCCACCGTAGACGTCCAGGTCCAGGTCGGAGACGGCCGTGAAGCCGCCGTATTCCTTTCGCAGGCCACGAAGCTGGAGCATCGTCATAGCACTTCGATATCCAGGTTTCCGATCAAGCGGACGATCTCGACCTGCTGCGCCAGGCCGCCCACGACGAAGCGGATGTGGGAGGCGTCAGCTGGCGCCTGGCCGAAGGTCGGGTCCACCGCGACCCACTCACCCAGCCAGACCTCGGGCCACGCGTGATAGAAGAATGCGTCGTTCACATACACGAGCCCCACGGCAGTGCGGGCGGGCAGGCCCAGCGCCCGGGCGAGGGCCACATAGAGCACCGTGTGCTCGTTGCAGTCACCGCGCCTTGTCTCCAGGACCTGGACCGCGTTCGGGACCGAGAACGTGATGCTCTTCTCGAGCATGCCGTAGACGGTGGTCGTCAGGGAGCGGGCGACTCGCCGTGGATCCTGTCGCCACGATGCCCGACGGGCTGTCGCCCTCTGGGCGAAATCGAGGATCCGCTCGTCGTCGCTCTGGATGAGTGGCTCGGGCTCGAGGGCCGCCCGCAGGTCCATGCGCGGGTAGGGAAGACGGTATCCGGGGTCGAGCCGGTCCCAGCGCTCCCGGCGAACGATCAGCGTATCGCCTCGGAGCTGCTGCCGCCCGCCGTGCAGCTGGAATCCCGTCAGGTCGACCCCGGTGAGCCGGAACCGGAGCTCCTCCAGCTCCTCCAGGTTGTCCAGGTCGACGTCGCTCCGGACCGCGGTGCTCAAGATCACGTCCCCGTCGAGCGCCACCCCCGCCTGCAGGCGCGCATCCTCCTGGGACTGGCGTGCCAGCTCGTACTCCGTCTTCTCCATGGTGAAGCCGAGGGGGCTCGAGGCCCGGATCACCCGACCGTCCTCGTCCACCCAGCTCTCCACGTGCACCCCGCCGAAGATCTCGTTGATCTTCCAGGCCGGAATCGAGTCGTAGTGGGCCGCTGACCAGCGTCCGGTGGTCGGGTCCAACGACGCGCTGTCCGGAACGACCAGCGTGTCGTGGTCCAGGACGTGGACCTCTACGGGACGTGTGCCGAGGGAGGTCGGGTCGAATACAGGCAGCCGCACGCGACGGCCCACCTCCAGCGCTCCGCCCATGGCCACGCGGATGGGCACGACCGAGGAGAACACGGGTGGCTCGGACAGCCGGAAGCTCAGGTCCTGCTCGCTTCCCGCGGACCGGATGACGACCGAGAGGGTCGTATCCGAGCTCACCGTGCCTGAGGCCTCGAAGCGACCCACCTCGCTTTCCAGCGAGAAGTCGAAGGACTCCATCACCAGCGCCGGGCTGAGCTTCACGCGGGTCCGGACGACGGCGCTACCGGTCTGGCCAAGAGCGGGAAGCTCGAGGGTCATGAGGTCGTCGAGCTCGAATCCGTCCGGCAGCGTGTCCAGCCGAGACGTGGACTGCCCGACGGTTCGCTGGCCCATCAGGAGCGTGTAGAAGCTCACCCCCGGCGCGAGGGAGAGGGCGGCCTCGGTCAGCCGGGCGAGCTCGGGCCTGAAATACTCCCGGCGGATCTGCCAACCCACCATGACGAGCCAGAGCGCCACCAGCGCCCACCCCAGGATCCTCCTGCCCAAGAGCTCTCCTCGGTGTCGTGTTGGACGGCTTCCCTAGTTCCGCATGGGGAAGCGTCCGCGGGTCATCTCACCCACCAGACGCTCGTAGAGGTCGGCCTCGTACGGGCCGCGGACCACCAGCGTCAGCTCCAGCGGGGGGTGGCCCGCATCGAGATGGTCGACGAGGACCTCCACCTGAGTCCTCGCCGCGCCCTCGACATCCAGGTGACCAGCGCCCATCCCCAGGGCAGGGATGCTCAGGGAGGTGAGGCCCCACTCGCTGGCTCGCCGAAGCCCGTTCCTGAGGGCGCGCTCCACGGAGAGGGCGGACTCGGGCTCCTCGTCCGAAGAGGTCACCACATGGATGATGAACGGCACGGACAGGTCTCCCCCGGGGGTGATGCAGGCCCCTCCCACGGGAAGGGATCCCATCTTTTGAAGTCGTTCCCCGACGGTCCGGCCAGCCGCGAGAATGACGTCCCGGGCTCCTGCGTCGACGGATGTCAGATCCGTGCGGATGGCCCGCACCACTCCTTCCCGGGATTGGGACGCCAGGTCACCGATGACGACGTCGATCACGTGCGCAGCAGCTCTCTCGCCTTGCGATACATGACGGCGGCCTCATCCGGAAGGTGCTTGCGGTCGTAGAGGATGCCCAGGGTATAGAACGCCTTGCCGTTCTCAGGATTGAGAACGGTGGCATGCTCGAGCGCCGCCATGGCCTCGTCGTATCGTCCCAGCCGGTTCAGGGCCTCGCCACGGTAGAAGAAGGCGTGGGCATGCTCGGGGTCCCGATCGCAGACCCAACGGAGCTCGACCTCCGCTTCGGCGTACAGGCCCCGGCGGAAGAACAGGATCCCCAGGCTCGCCCGGGGCTCGATCTGCTCCGGTGCGATCCTGACGGCACGACGGAGCTCCGCTTCACCCTCGTCGAAGCGGCCGACGACCCCCAACACCAACCCCAGGCTATTCAGGAGCTCGACGTTCTCCGGCTCGAACTTCAGCGCCGCCTCGAATTGCTCGAGGGCCAGGTCGTGTTGTCCGAGCATCTCGTAGAGCGTGCCGAGATCGTTGCGGGCCTTCATGTTGGACGGGTTCTCCCGCAGGATCGACCGGTAGAGCTCAGTCGCTTCCTCCACGCGAGTCGCGTGCACGAGCTCCCGTGCTCGGGCGATGTGCTCGCCGGCTGGAAGCCGCGGCGGGGGCGAATCACCCTCGGAGACCATCTCGAAATTGGTGGTCTTGCGGAGCCCCGTGCGCCAGCCCGTGTCCCGCACCTTTGCGCCGGACGCCCTCCCGGTACTCCGCTGGTCCGCGTCGCCTGGCGGGTCCCCCCCGGGGGGCTCCTGGTGATCCCCGGGAGCGGCCGAGTACCCGGACACCTCGGTGCCCTCTTCCTCCGACGCCACGTCTCCCAGCAGATCGCCCTGGAGCTCCCGGAACATGCTCCGCACCTTTTCCTTTCTGCGCTTATATCGAGCCATCGCCTGCCTCCACAGCGTCTTCTACCCACCTCAGGTAGGGACCGTGCCCGCCCACGACGGGGAGAGCAAGTACCTCGGGTACATCGTAGGGGTGCAGCCTCACGATACGGTCGCGCAAGGCCTCCACGCCTGCTGCCGTGGTCTTCAGGATGACCAGGGCCTCCGAATCTCGCTGTACCGTGCCTTCCCAGCGGTACACCGACACGATCCCCGGCACCACGTTGGCGCACGCGGCCAGACGCTCCTCGACCAGAGTCCGACCCAGGGCTTCCCCCGCGGCGGGATCGGGCACGGTGACCAGCACGGTCCGGACCTGGGGATCCACGGCCGGAAAACCTACGCCGCCCCCACGGCTTCGTCGTAGAGACCGTCGATGAGCGCCTTGTACCGATCCTGGATGACCCGTCGCTTCACCTTCAGCGTGGGCGTGAGGCAGCCGTTGGCGATGGTGAAGTCCTCGGCCAGAAGCGCGATCCGCTTCGGCGTCTGGAACGATGCGAGCCCCGTGAGGCCCTCGTGGACCTCGGATTCCATGTGCCGCTTCACCTCGGGGAGCGACACGAGCTCGGCGTGGTCCGTCCAGGTGAGGCCCAGATCCGCGGCCCAGGCCTCCAGGGCCGGAAAGGCCGGAACGACCAGGATCGACGGGAACCGTCTCCGGTCTCCCACCATGACGGCCTGTTCCACGAAGTTGCTGTGCTTCACGCGGTTCTCGATGGGCTGGGGAGCGACGTTCTTACCCCCCGCGGTGACGATGATGTCCTTCTTCCGGTCGGTGATGCGGAGGTACCCGTCCTCGTCGAGCTGTCCGATGTCCCCCGTGCGGAACCAACCCTCGGGGTCGATGGCTTCGGCGGTTTCCTGCGGCCGGTTGTAATACCCCTTCATCACCTGCGGGCCCCGGATCAGGATCTCCCCGTCTTCGGCGATCTTGATCTCCGTGCCGGCGACGGGCTTCCCCACCGAGCCGATGCGGAAGTCCTCGAAGGTGTTCACGTTGGTCACGGGGCTGGTCTCGGTGAGTCCGTACCCCTCGAGGATGGGAAGCCCGATGGAGTAGAAGAACCGACCGAGAGCCGGAGACAGAGGCGCGGACCCGCTGACGAAGAAGCGGATGCGTCCCCCGAATACGGCCCGCACCTTGGAGAACACGAGCCGGTCCGCCACCCGGTATCGCGACGCCAGAAGGCCCCGAGGCTCGCGACCCGCGAGCCGCAGCTCGGCCACCCGATCCGCGACACCGGCGGCCCACATGATGATGGCCTTCTTCAATCCCTTCGCGTCCATCACCCCCGCGTAGATCTTCTCGTAGACCCTCGGCGCCGCAATCCCCACCGTGGGCCGCACGAACCCCATGTCCTCGATGGCGGTGAGCAGCGCCCTGGCATGGACCGTGGTGGCGCCACAGCTGAAGAACAGATAGTCCACCATCCGCTGGAAGATGTGGGATAGGGGGAGGAAGCTCACCTGGGAATCCCCACCCCCGATGTCCAGGGCAAGACGCGCCGCCTCGATGTTCGATCCGATGTTGCCGTGGGTGAGCATGACGCCCTTGGGGTCCCCCGTGGTGCCTGACGTGTAGAGGATCGTGGCGACATCCTCGGGCCCGGCCTGCAGGGCCCGGGCCGCGAACGCTTCGCGGAGACGACACCCGCAGGGAGCTCGGCCGGGGGGTCGAAGACCACGATCTCCACAGAGTGCGCCAGCTCGGACGCGGCCTCCAGGGCCTTCTGCATCTGCTCCTGGTGGCGCACGAAAACGAGCTTGGCCCCCGAGTCCCGAAGGATGAACCGAACCTGGGCCGCCGTGAGCGTGGGGTAGATGGGCACGTCGATGACCCCGGCACACAGGCATCCGTAGTCGGCCAGGGCCCACTCGAGCCGGTTGATGGAGAGGATGGCCGCCCGATCGCCCCGGGTGACGCCATACGCCTCGAGGGCCGCTGCTACGCTGCGGACTCCCTCCAGCACCTCGTCGTACGAAAGCTCCTCAACGGACAGGTCCTCGTTGATCCGACCGAAGGCGCTCGCGTCTCCGTATCGCTCCACCGCCTCGAGGAAGAGCTGAGTCAGCGCCGGTCGTGAGACCGGCGTGTCGTTGGACACATACGTCATCTGCGACATGGGTGTGCGGCTCCTCGGGGGATCGGCGGAGGAGGATCAGACCCGCTCGATGCGGATGTCCAGCGACAGGTCCTCGCGCAACGTATGCAGAACGCTGCAGTACTTGTCCTTCGACAGCTGAACGGCTCGTTCGATCTTACCCTCGTCGGCCTCCGAGGGACCCTCCAGACGATAGACGAGCCGGAGGGCCTTGAAGCGACGTGGCGGGGAGGGGGCCCGATCCCCTTCCACCACGACCTCGAGGGAATCAAGAGGCACCCGACACTTCTCGAGGATCATCCGGACGTCGACCCCCATGCAGCCGGCCAGCGAGAGCAACAGAAGCTGCGTCGGGGAGGGTCCTGCCGCCCCATCGCTGTCCAGGGTGATCTCCGGTCCATCCTCGACCACGCCGGTGAAGACCAGGCCCTCGCCCGACCACGAGAGCCGGACGCTAGACGCGCTCATCCGTCGGCCGGGGCTCCGGAGCGGACTGGTGGGCCTCCCCGCGCAGGTGCGCGAGGGTCGACCGCGCGTGATCGACGTGATCCCGGGCGTCCGCATCGGAAGGCGGATCGGACAGGAATGCCTCCAGGTGCGTGATGGCCTCCTCGGACTGGCCGGATCGGAGCAAGATGAACGCCAGCCCGTAGTGAGCCCCGGACGCGGCGGGCTCCTTCTGGAGCACGTGCCTGTAGGTCTTCGCGGCTTCCTTGGTCAGGCCGATACGGGTGTAGCAGATGGCAATCTGTTGAAGGACCAGCGTGTCCCCCGGGGATTCCTTCAGGGCCAGCCGAAAGGAGGTGAGGGCGTCGTGGAACTTGCCCTCCCCGAGGAGCTCGACGCCCTCCCGGTAGTAGTCCACCTTGGAGGGACCGTCTTGACCGATGAGCTTCTTCCAGAACGCCATGCGCGGGGGGAAAAGGGGAAGTCCGGGATCGGCCCGGCCCCTGGGCCATCCAAAAATCAAGCCATCGGAAGGTAGATGCCGCCGTGCCCGAGGCGCAACGCCCGACGGACGCTCAACCTCTTGCCGCGACGATGGTTCCGGACTCATCTGCCAGGATCCCGAGTCCGGACCCCACCAGAGCGTCCCTGCCGCCCTGTCCGGCGGTCACCACCACGACTCGTCCGAGAGGGGCCACCACCCGGGCACTCTCCCTGATCCAACGAGGACCGAGCTGCCCATCCACCGCCACGCCCCGCAGCGTCCGGCCGAAGAAGGGCAGCCCCGGGCGAGCCGCCATCCGGCTGACCCCGGGAACGTCCGGCCAGCGGGAGAGAGCCGGGTCCACCGCCACGACCTCGACACCCGTCAGCGTCTCCGCGAAGTGGTGAGCATACCTGGCCACCCCTCCTACCAGCGCCAGCGTGCCCGGGCCCTCGGCCACGCCCACCAGGGCGGCGAGCCGCTCCGCCTCGGCCGGGTCCGCCGCCCCGGGGTCTCCGGCCCGACCGGGCGGCAGATCCTCCCTGGGCGGTGCCCTCAGGTCTCCGAACCCACGTCGGATGGGAAAACCGTCCCGGCAGTTGGCGCATCCCAACGTGCCATCCACGACCCGCCGGTCCTCCATTCGGTCCGCCAGGAGGATCAACCCGAACTCGGGTCCGCACCGGGGGCAGGTGAGCCGGTCGGTCAGGAGGAGATGCACCGGCCGTAGAGCTGCTCAGAACGACGGCTCCCGCGCCGCCGGCAGGGGAGCGTGGGCGGGGCCGTACTGGGCCCACTGACCCGGTGTCTCCCATACGCGGGCGTACAGAAGTCCGGCAGCGATTTCGGGAGGGAGTCGCTTCCGAAGCTCCTCGAAGAACCAGCGGGCCTGGTTCTCGGCGCTGGTCTCCACCTCACGGAACTCGGGAAGCTCGTTGAGGAGCTCGTGGTCCAGGTAGTCGGCCAGGCTACGGAGCGCGGCCTTGAGATCCACGAAATCGAAGGCGATCCCCGACTCGTCGAGCTCCCGGGCCTGGACCGCCGCCTCGACGACGTACCTGTGCCCATGGACCTTGCGACACTTCCCCTCGTAGTTGGCCAGGAAATGCGCCGCGTCATAATGCGCCTGGGCCGAGACGGTGAACACGTAGGACCCGCTCATCAGGCGCGCTCGATCTGGAGGACGGGAATACGAACATCGGGAGGGCGCGTGGCAACGAACAACACCGCCTCCGCCACGTCGCCCGGCCGAAGCATCGCTCTTCGGTCCGGAAGATCCGATCGCGCATCGGGGTCCACCGGATCCCACAGGGAGGTGTCCGTCGCCGCAGGCTCGAGAAGCGTCGCCCGCACACCCGTTCCGCGGAGCTCCTCGAGCAGGACCTCGTGGAAGCCTCGCAGACCGAACTTCGAGGCTGAATACGCAGCGTTGCCGGGGAAGGCCCTTCGTCCCGCCACCGATCCCAGGTGCACGATCAGCCCGTCTCCCCGCTCCAGCATTGCCGGCAGGAGGGCACGGGTCACCAGGAACGAACCTCTCAGGTTCACGGCTACCTGGTCATCGAAGGCCTTCACCGACGCTTCGGCGCACGAATCCAGCCCGAAGCTTCCGGCAGCGTTGACCACGATGGCGGGAGGCCCGCCCACCTCCTCCTGGAGCCGCTCCACGGCCTCCCACACGGAGACGTCATCGGTGATGTCGGCCACCAGGGCGTGGCCCCCGAGTCGCGCGGCCAGGGAGCCGACCCGGTCGGCGGAGCGAGCCATCAGCCACACGTCGGATCCGGCTTCGGCGAGCCGCGTGGCTCCCTCGGCGCCGATGCCGCGGCTCGCCCCCGTAATCAAGGACGTGTGTCCTGACAGCGGCGTGGGCTCGGTCATGACAGCGGCTGATGCACGCTGGTCGTCAGGCGGAGGAACTCGTCCCGCGTGCGGTGGTCATCCAGGAAGGCCCCGCGCATGGCGGAGGTGATGGTCTTCGAGTTCTGCTTCTGTACGCCTCTCATCATCATGCACAGATGATAGGCCTCCACCACCACCGCCACACCCTGGGGACGGATCGAATCCCAGATGGCCTGGGCGATCTGCTCGGTAAGCCGCTCCTGGACCTGGAAGCGCCGGGAGAACACCTCGACGAGACGGGCGGCCTTGGAGAGCCCCATGATGTGCCCGTCGGGGATATAGGCCACGTGGGCCTTGCCGAAGAACGGGAGCAGGTGGTGCTCGCACAAGGAGTAGAGCTCGATGTCCTTCACCAGCACCATGTTGTGATGCCGCTCCTCGAAGAGCGCGCCGCCGATGGCATCGGCCGCCGTAAGTCCGTATCCCTGCGTGAGGAACGTCATGGCTTTGTGCACGCGCTCGGGCGTCCTCACCATACCTTCGCGGTCGGGATCGTCTCCGCAACGCCGGATCATTTCCGCGACCAGCGCCGGGAAGGGCACGTCCGAAAGGTCGCGCGCCGATCCATCGTCGGTGCTCATTGGGCTTGCTCTCCCGTGTATTCGACGGAGTTTCGAGGTGTCTCGTGGAGCACGACGCTGGCCAACCGCACGCCCTCGGGCAGCGCGTCGACGAGGCGATTCCAGATGGCCACCACCAGGTTTTCCGTGGTAGGGTTCACGTCGGCGAGCCACGGCACCTCGAGGTTGAGGTTCTTGTGGTCCACGTCGCTCAACACATGGCGCTCCACGGCGTCTCGCAGGAGCTTCAGGTCCATGACGTACCCCGTCTCCCGATCGACGGGGCCCTCCACCGTCACATCCACCTCGTAGTTATGTCCGTGCCAGTTGGGATTCGCGCAGTCGCCGAAGACGGAGGCATTGCGCTCCTCGGACCAGTCGGGACGGTGGAGACGATGAGCCGCCGAGAAGTGCACGCGTCTCGTCGCTCGGACAGTGGGCATGGGCGTCTCTCCTGGGGGATGGACGGAGCCGTGGAGGGCAGGTGGGCTACCCCCGGACCGTACGCCGGATCCCGGGCCCCATGTGCGAAAGGGCCGGCGTCCGAAGACGCCGGCCCCTCGCTGCGCACCGAAGGGGGTTTATTGAAGCCCGGGAATTACTTCTGGTGACCTCCCCGCGCTTTGCCGCTTTCCCCGCGTCGGGGGCCTAGCGTCCAGCGCGAGAGTCAGTCCCGGCTTCAGGAGTGTTGGCTCAATAAGGGAGCCCTCCGACACGCATCCGAAATATAGGGGTGGTGCGCGATCCCGTGAAAGCCCACCGTTCTGCAACCTCCCGAGACCGGTCGGTGTAGCAGGGAAAATCGCGCTTTCTCGCCGCCCACGGATGCCGGTGGCATTTGACACGCCAACCGAGAGGCGAATAGGCTGTGTATCATGAAACCGGGGGGTAAGGCCATAGGGAGAGTCTTCGGGACTCTGTTGGCGATGCTCATGCTGGCCTTGAGCGTGGCCGTGCCCCTCTTGGAGCGTGCCGACCTCTCCCTGGATCCCGTGGCCGAGAGCGCACACGAGCCGGGCACCTGTGCGCGGGCCCACGACCACACCATCTGCACCCAGGTGAGCGCCAACGTCGCCCTGACAACGGGCCCGCTCCACCCCCGCCCCCCCGCAGACGTCTCAGCTGTCCTGCCGGCCGAAGGGAAGCCGATGCGGCTCGCCGGCGCCTGGGCCGAAGGCCATCCGGCCCGAGGGCCTCCCCACGGTTGACGAGCTCCCGGCGCACCAGCGCCGGCCTCCACCTCGGCACCGGCCGACGGTGCCACGCAGACCCACTCGTCAACACGGGGATTCCCAATTGGATACCACCGCCCGACATCTCCTTCGTATCGTCGCGCCGGGAGCGACAGCGATCCTGTTGGCCCTGGCCATGCCGGTTCAAGCGACTGCCCAGGACCGCCCTGACCAGGCCACCGATTCGCTCCGGGCGGAGCTGGCGCGGCTGTCGGCGCTCGTGGACAGCCTCCGTCAGGAGGTAGCGCGGCTACAGCGCGCGGGCGAGGAGGAGCAGGCGCAGGACGCCCTTGCCCAGCTGCGGGCGGCGGCCCAGGCCGCCGCCGCC
>JARRLD010000036.1:0-33324 GCA_037387345.1 Gemmatimonadota bacterium | reverse complement strand
TCTTGATGCGGACGGGTCCGTGCACGAGCTGACCTCCGTTGCTCACCACGCAGATGACCGAATACGTTGCGTGAGCGTCGATCCCTGCGACGAACATGGTTGGTCTCCTTGGGTTGGGGTGCCGCAGGACCTTGAGTAAGCCCAGCGTAACGCCCCGCCCGAGTGAGGCCAGCCTTCGCCTTATAAGATCAGAAACCCAGAGACGTTAGACCGTCCAAGACGAGGTGGCTTCTTGAGGGCTTGTGTTCTAGCCCTGGCGATCGTCGCATGCGTGGGTCAGGAGCCGGATCAACGGCAGGGTGCGACTTGGCAGGAGCCGGTCACGGGCATGGAGTTCGTCTTGGTTCCGGCTGGCGAATTCGTCATGGGCCTGCGTGCTGGTGAGATCGATGTACGGCCGGCCCCATCCCATCCCGTCCGACTCACCCTTCCCTTCTATCTCGGCCGCTTCGAGGTAACTCAGGCGCCGTGGTACCAGGTGATGGGCACCGCTTCCCAGCCAGCAGTCCGAGTGCGGCCCGGACTGCCCCGTGGAGAGTGTGTCCTGGGACGACGTGCGCGACTTCATCCGCCGTCTCTCCGAGCTCAACCCTGGGGAGCGGTTCCGCCTCCCCACCGAGGCGGAGTGGGAGTATGCCTGCCGTGCCGGAGGCGAGGCGCGCTACGGCGAGTCCGATACTCTGATCCCGACGCTGGCAAACTACGACTCCCGCATACCGTTTGAAGGAATCGCGGACACCACCTTCCTGGGCGGTAGCGTGACGGTGGGGTCATATCCCGCGAACGCGTTTGGGCTGCATGACCTGGTGGGCAACGTCTGGGAATGGACCGAGGACGAGTACTGCCCGTATTCCAGATCCCCTGCCGTGGACCCGGTTCAACGCTGCGGGTCCGACACCATTCCGATCCGGGGAGGCAGTTGGTACTTCAGCGCGGGTGCCGCTCGATGCGGCCGCCGATACACCCACGCTCGCGAAGACTCGGGATTCAGCCTGGGGTTCCGAGTTCTGCGGGAGGTGGGAACGGACGGAGGGACGGACTAGCAGGGCTTGCTGTTGCCGCGGTAGGCTATCGGGTCGGGCACCAGGACTCCAAAGTCGCCAGGCCGCGGCATTCTTCGGGAAGGCAATGTCCGAGCTGGAGATCATCACACTGAGCTTGTCCTTGATCTTGGGCCTTGGCGTAGCCCAGATGCTCAGCGCTCTCTTGGAACCCGGTCAGCTGCGGATGAGGGGTCGCATCGGGAGACGTGACGCTGTCCAGTCCAGACGCTGAAGCAGCCGATACCCGCCCGCCCCGTGGGGGGCGACCCGCGTGTTCCGGACGAAGCTCGGAGAGCACGCTTCAGCAGGTGCGACTCGCGGGCCCCGGCGTCGCTTGCCGGCCCCCTCGATGGCCAGGCATCTTGCGTCCATGAACCGCTCGATTCTCGGCCTTCTGGCCTCGGTGGTCCTGGCAGTGCCCACCCACGCTCAGGACCGACGCCCCCTCTCCTACGACGACTACTACCGGATCCGGACGCCGGGCCAGGTCGCTCTCTCCCCCGACGGAGCGCGGGCCGCGTTTGTGGTCAGCCGCATCCTCGAGGAGGAGAACCGGTCTCACAGCGAAATCTGGATCGTGCCGACGGACGGCAGCGCCCCTCCCGGTCGGCTGACCAGCGAGGCCTCCGACGCGACGGATCCACGATGGAGCCCCGACGGACGGCTCCTGGCGTTCGCGTCCCGCCGCCCAGTGCCCGACGAAGACCGGCCCACCGTTGTGTGGTTCCTCGCCGTGGACGGCCCCGGGGAGGCCTTCCGCATCCCCGGAGTGGAGGGCACCCCCCTGTTCGACCCGACGGACCGTCGGATCGCCTTCACGCGCAGGACACCACCCAACGGACCCCGACCCGCCGTTGCCCTGCCTGCCGACCAGGCGGAACGCAGGATCGTCGAGCACTTCGACGGGAGGACCTACGACTGGATGCAGTTCCGCTTCGATCGCCGGGGGTATCTGCCCGACCCGCGGGATCCGTGGGCCACACCGCCCTCCCAGATCCATGTGGTGCCCCGGAACGGAGGGCAGCCGCGGCAGCTGACGCACCTGGACGTTTCGGTCTCCGGCGCATCGTGGCGCGCGGACGGGGAGGCCCTGACCTTCGTGGCCGATCCGCACGAGCGGGATGAGCACACCTACGAGCGTGCGGATCTGTGGACGGTCACCCTGGCCGGGCAGGTCAGTCGACTCACCGACGACGAGATGGACTACGGCTCGCCGGCATGGTCTCCCGACGGTCGGTGGATCGCGGTCCGGGGAAGCACGGGCCTGGACGTCGTCATCCGGGAACGGTGGGACCACGGGGCCCCTTCCGACATCTACCTCATCTCCGCCGACGGGACGGAACGGCGTAACGTCACGGAACACTGGGATCTCCTCCCCGGCGCTCCGGCATGGAGCCCGGACGGGCGCTGGATCTACTTCACCGCCGGTATGGGAGGAAACACCCACCTCTTCCGCGTCCGCCCCGAAGGGGGCTCGGCACAGCAGCTCACGTACGGTGAGCAGCGCGTACGGAGCGTCTCCTTCTCCGCCGATTACCGCAGCATGGCCTACGTGGCCCAGCGCCCCACCGACCCGGGTCAGGTCCACTTCGCCAGCCCCGTGGACGTGGACGAGCACGCGCTCCTGACGAGCCTCAACGCCGAGCTCCTCCAGGAGCTGGACCTGCAGCAGCCGGAAACCATCCGGTACCGCAGCGCGGACGGCACCGAGGTGGAGGGGTGGGTCCTGCCGCCGGTCGGCTACCGGCCCGACGACAGTCGCTCCTGGCCCTTGATCCTCAACATCCACGGCGGGCCCCACGGATCCTACGGGAGCGAGTTCTCGTTCGATCGACACCTCCAGTCCGGCGCCGGCTACTTCGTCCTCTACACGAACCCCCGGGCATCCACGGGCTACGGCGAAGCCTTCCGGTGGGGGACGTGGGGGAGCTGGGGGGACGAGGACTATGACGACGTCCTGGCCGGAGTGGACCACGCCCTCGAAACCTGGCCCGTCGACGCCGACCGCCTGGGGGTCACGGGGTACTCCTACGGCGGATATCTCACCAACTGGGTCATCACCCAGACGGACCGCTTCGCCGCGGCCGTGGCCGGAGCGGGCATCTCCAACTGGATGAGCGACTACGCCGTCGCGGACATCCCCCGTACGAAGGAGAGCGAGTTCTACGGCACCCCCTGGCAGGAGGAGGGCCTGCGGAACCTGCTGGCGGCGTCCCCCATCGTACACGCCGAGGGCGTGAGCACGCCGACGCTGTTCGTCCACGGCGAGTCGGACCACCGCGTGCCCATCGAGGAGGCCGAGCAGATGTACGTGGCGCTGCAGAAGCAGGGCGTGCCCGCCAGGATGATCCGCTATCCCGATTCCTATCACGGTGGCTGGACACCCTGGCGCTACCTGCACCGACTCTACGCGACGCTTCAGTGGTGGGACCGCTGGCTGGGAGACACGCCCGCTTCATGAGCGGACGGACGTCTGCGCTCTCCCTCGTCGTCGTCGGGGCGGTGGTCCTGGCAGCCCACCTGTCCCTGGCGCCGCGCATCGCCGCCGTGGACTCCTTCTACCACATCGGGCACGCCGCCGAGTACGTGAGCCGGGGCCTGTTCGACACGAGCTTCCCCTGGGCGACCCAGTCCGTGATCCGGGACCTGGGTGCGGACCTGTGGTGGGGTTTCCACGTCATCCTGATCCCGTTCACCTTCTTCGCCGATCCTGCGACCGGGATCCGGGTGGCGGCCGTGGTCCTCACCCTCCTCCTGGCGACCGCGTTCCTCTTCGTCCTGCTTCGCCACGAGGTGCCGCATGCCGGCTGGTGGACGGCCCTTTTCCTCGTCGTCGTGCCCAACGTCCTCTACCGCTACGTGATGGTCAGGCCCCACGTGCTGTCTCTGGGTCTGGCCATGATCCTGGCCTCCTTCCTCGTCCGAGGGCGATGGTGGCACGTGCTGCTGGTCACCGCCGCCATGGTATGGCTGCATCTGAGCCTCTTCTGGATGGCTCCGGGTCTGGCGGTGGCCCACGGGCTGGCGCGATGGATCGACCAGCGCCGAGCGGCGCCCGCCGGCGCCGTCCGGTTGCTCCCGGCGGGATTCGCCGTGATGGGGGGAACCGCCCTGGGCTGGCTGGCGCGGCCCCGTCCGTGGGCCTCCGCCGAGCTGGCCCGGGTCCAGATCGTCCAGCTGTTTGCCGAGAAGGCGGGGGACCGGCCGTTGAGCTTCGCCGTGGAGGTTCTGCCTGGTGGCCTGGGCGGTAGCGCTCGGGGTAGCCGCGAGGCAGGTCCGACACCCACGGAGCTCGGACCTGCCCACCTCCGACGGGCCCCGGACGACCCTGCTCATCCTGGCGGTCCTCGTGTCGATGACATTCGGCGTGCTTTCCGTGGTTTCCGCCAGGCGCGCGCTGGTGGAGTTCGTAGCCTTCGGCTCCCTGGCCGTCCCCCTGGCGTGGACCGCGCTGGGGCTACGGACCCGGCGCTGGTCGACCCTGGCTCTGGGAGCGCTCCTGGCCGTCCACATTCCCTGGGGGGTCCGCAGGCATCTCCTCAATGTCGACCTGGTCGCCTTCCCCCCGGACGCCATGGCCGACGTGGCGGCCTGGCTGTCCCTCAACAGCGAGGCCGGAGACGTGGTCTTCCACGCCCGCTGGGACAGCTTCGGCCCACTGTTCGCCCGGAACAGGAAGAACTACTACCTGGGGGGCATGGATCCCATCTTCCAGTACGCCCACGAGCCGGCGCGGTACTGGGAGTATTTCTACCTGTCGGGTGACCTCATCGGCGAATACACGTGTGACGCGTTTCCGTGCTACGAGGGGACGGCCACGGGGACGCACGAGGCCATCCGCGACCACTTCGGCGCCCGCTGGGTTCTGGTGGAACCTGGACGCAACCCGAGGCTCACGGAGTATCTCCTGGACGACCCGGCCTTCGAGCTCGCCCTCCAGACGGCCTCGGAGCGGATCTTTCGGGTCCTGCCTCGGTCGGAGGCGTCCACCACCCCCCGGTCCCGTTCTTGATCGTGCGCGTCGCGCTCTTCGCCACCTGCCTCGGAGACCGCGTCTTCCCCGACGCCACAGCGGACGCGGTCCGTCTCCTCCGACATGTGGGTGTGGACGTGGACTATCCGGCAGGGCAGACCTGTTGCGGTCAGCCGGCCCTGAACGCCGGGTACGTCCGAGAGGCGCGTGCCCTGGCCCGCCACACCGTCCGCGTGCTCCGAGGTGCGGACTACGTGGTGCTGCCCTCCGGCAGCTGCGCCGGCATGATCCGCCACCATGTCCCCACCCTCTTGGGGGAGGAGCACGCCGACGCCCGCGCGGTGGGCGACCGCACCTACGAGCTGGCCCAGTTCCTGGTGCAGGTACTCGGCATCCGCACGCTGGGACAGGGCCTCGTGGGCCGGCGCGTTTCGTACCATCATGGTTGCCACGCCCTGAGGCAGCTCGGCGTCCGGACCGAGCCGGTCCAGCTGCTCGAGGGCTCGGGCGCGCAGGTCATCCCCTGGGAGGCCTGTGAGGAGTGCTGCGGCTTCGGGGGTCTGTTCAGCGTGAAGCTGCCCGTCGTGTCGGCGGGAATGGCCGACAGGAAGCTGGACACGCTCCCGGACGCCGACGTGGTCACCTCCGCCGATGGGGGGTGCCTGATGCAGCTTTCCGGACGGGCGCGCCGCCGGGGGGTTGAGGTCCCTTTCCGTCATCTGGCCTCGCTCCTGTGGGAGGCCGTCGCATGAGCGACACGGGTCCTTCGGGTTACCCGACCGCAGCCGCCGAGGCCATCCGGAGCCACCCGGAGGTCCGGGCCGCGGTGACCGCGGCCACGCGCACCTTCGACGCCCACCGGGCGCGGGCGTGGGCCGAAATCGATCCCGACGCCTGGAGGGATTGGGCCCGGGACGTGAAGACCCACGTCCTCACGCACCTCGACCGCTACCTGGAGGAGGCGGAAGCGAGCCTTCAGGCGAACGGAACGCAGGTCCACTGGGCAGAAACGGCCGAGGAGGCCCTCGACGTCCTCGGGCGGATCGTGGCCATCGGCAACGTCCGTCGGGTGGTGAAAGCGAAGAGCATGCTCAGCGAGGAGCTGGGCGTGAACGCCTACCTGGAGGGACGGGGAGTCCAGGTCCGGGAGACCGACTTGGGCGAGTACATCATCCAGCTGCTCGGGGAGCCCCCGAGCCATATCGTGGGGCCCGCGATCCACCGGAGCCTGGACGACTGCCGCACCCTCTTCCACGAGGTCCTCGGCACGCCCCTCGACGCCGACCCCGACACGCTGGCGGCCGCAGCCCGTGCCGCGCTCCGCTCCGACTTTCTCGCCGCGGATCTCGGTATCTCCGGCGGCAATTTCCTGGCCGCGGACACAGGCACGCTGGCCCTCATCGAGAACGAGGGCAACATCCGCCTGTCCACGTCGACCCCCCGGATCCACGTGGCCTTCGTCGGGATCGAGAAGGTGGTCCCCGGCTTCGAGGACCTGTCGGGGCTCCTCCAGATCACCAGCCGCGGAGCCACCGGCCAGGCCGTGGGCACCTACGTGTCCCTCCTTCAAGGTCCCCGCCGGGAGGCGGAGCCCGACGGTCCCGAGGAGGTGCACGTCATCCTGGTCGACAACGGCCGTACGCGACTCCTGGAGGACGACCGCGCCTGGGAGGCCCTCCGCTGCGTCCGCTGCGGGGCGTGCCTCAACATCTGCCCCGTCTACCGCCAGACGGGGGGGCACCCCTACGGGTTCACCTATTCGGGACCTATCGGCGCCATCCTGGCGCCGGGGCTCCTGGGCCTGGCCGAGGCCATGCCCCTTCCGTACGCCTCCAGCTTGTGTGGCGCATGCGCCGACGTGTGTCCGGTGAGAATCCCCATCCCCGACCTCCTGCTGTACTGGCGCGAGCGCGCGGTGGAGGCGGGGCTCTCCCCCGTTACCGAGCGTCTCGCCGTGAGGGGGTTCACCGCGGTGGCGAGGCATCCGAAGCTGTTCGACGCGGCGGGAGAGGCGCTGCGCTGGATTCCCTGGGAGCTGGGTGGACGGGCTCTCCCGGTGCTGGGCGGTTGGACGGAAGAGCGGACGCCCCCAGAGGTCGATCACCGCTCCTTCCGGGTCCGATGGAAGGAAGGAATCGAATGACGGCCCGGGACCGGATCCTGGCCCGGGTCAGGGACGCCCTGGCCGAGCGTGAGGGACGGGAGCACCCTGGCCCGTTCGAAGGATGGCGGCCCGAAGGCGCAGACGTTCCTGCCGACACCGCGTTCTCCCAGCGCTTCACCGAGGCGGGGGGCGAGGTGGTGCGCGTATCCTCGACGGACGAGGCCCGGTCCTGGTTGAACGCCACCGCGAGGGCCGCCGGGGACGTCGTCCTGGGCGCGACCCTGCCGGGGCAGCTTCACCCCGACGCTCCCCGGGCTCCGGCAGAGTCGGCGGCCCTGGGCATATCCATGGCTCGGGGGGCCGTGGCCGAGACGGGATCGCTGATCCTCGACGCCCGGGACGGGCGACGCGCCCAGCTGCTACCCCCCCGTCACGTGGTCATCGTGGACGCCGGAAGGGTCCACGCCACCCTCGTCGAGGCCCTGCGGTCCCTGGCGGACGACCTGCCATCGGCGGTCGGACTCCACTCGGGCCCCAGCAAGTCGGCCGACATCGGCCAGATGCTCGTGAAGGGAGTCCATGGCCCGGGAAGGGTCGTCGCGCTGATCGTCGGGTCCTGACCGATCCGTGGCACGTCCACCGCGCGAGACGCGGTCGGTGGCTACGCGTCTCGGCTTGTGGATACGCGCCAGGCATCCGCATGTTCGTGGCCTCCAAGCTTCCGGATGGACGATGCCATGGCCAAGCCCGACACACACTCGCTGCACCGCGTGCTTCGCATCCGCGACGGCATGGCGGTCACGGTGGGGATCGTCATCGGCGCGGGAATCCTGCGCACGCCGGGGCTCATCGCCGGGTACCTGGGCGACGCGTGGCTGATCCTGGCGGTCTGGATCCTGGGTGGCGTCGTCGTGGCCCTCAGCACCCTCGTGCTGGGAGAGATGGCGGCTGCTTTGCCCGAGGCCGGCGGCAAGTACGCCTACGCCCGCCACGCCTGGGGCCCCGTGATGGGCTTCGTGGCCGGTTGGTCGGAGCTATTGGTGACCCGGGGATTCAGCGGCGCGGCGAAGGCCGTGGCCATCGCGGAGTACATCCGCATCCTCACGGGCGGTCGTGGCTCGCTCCCCATCCTCGCCGGAGCCGTGTGCCTGGGGTTCTTCGTTCTCCATACCCGCGGGCTGAAGGCGAGCACCGCGTTCCAGAACGTGACGACCACCGTGAAGGTGCTCATCGTCCTGGCCATCGCCGCCGCGGGCATCTGGGCCGGAGACTTCTCAGGCTTCTCTGCCCCGGCCTCGGCCCCCTCCCCTGCGGAGGCGGGGCCCATGGCGGGTCTGCTCGCCTTCGCGCTGGCGTACCAGTCCATCTCCTTCGCGTACTACGGCTGGGAAGATGCTGCCAAGATGGCCGAGGAAGTGCGGGCTCCGGGAACCGCGCTGCCCCGGATCCTGGTTGGGGGGTCCGTGGTGGTCCTGGTTCTCTACCTCCTCATGAACGTGGCATTCCTCACCGCCCTTACCCCCGCCGAGATGGCCGGCTCGGAGCTGGTGGCCCAGGACGCCATCGCCGCCGTTTTCGGCGACTCCGCCGGCACGGTGGTCGTCGTGGCGAGCCTGCTCATCCTGGTGAGCAGCCTCAACGTGAACTTCCTGGGGCTGCCGCGGGTGGCCTACGGCCTCGGGCGGCACCACCTCGCCCCCGCCGCATGGACCCGCGTCGACGGGCGCGGCACTCCGCGCAATGCCCTCTACTTCATCGCGGCCTGGATCGGGATCCTCGCCGTGTCCGGACAGTTCGAGCTGCTGATCCGCTTCATGATGACCGTGGCCATCACCGTCGACACGATGGTCCTGCTCGGCTACTTCAAGCTACGCCGGTCACGACCCGACCTCGCGCGCCCCTTCCGCATGCCCGGGCATCCCATCCTTCCGGCCGTGACCATCGCCCTGTACGTCGCCATCCTGGCCATCATCGTGGGCACCCAGCCTCAGCTCGCTCTGGGTGCCGGCGCGATGCTCCTCGCCATGCTTCTCGGCGGGCTGTGGACTTCCCGCCGGAGTGCATGACGCCCTGCCCGCCTTCCATGCTCGGCGCCCCGTGACCGACTCGGATTCCTCCACCCTGCACGCCGTCCTGAGGGCCTTCGAAGCGGCCGCGATCACCCACGTGGTGGGGCTGCCCGACAACGCTTCGGCCCCCCTGTTTCGAGCTCTCCGGACGTCGAAGACCATCCGGCTCATCACCGTGAGCCGTGAGGGTGAGGCGTTCGCCCTGGCCTCGGGGCTCTGGGTGGGCGGAGCGGCTCCCCTCGTGGTGATCCAGAACACCGGCCTCCTCGAGTCCGGTGACGCCGTGCGCGGCACAGCCCTCAGGATGGGCGTGCCCCTCCCGTGCATCATCACCGGCCGAGGGTACGCCAAGAACACCGCTGCCGGCATCGCCCCCGCCGAACCCCTCACACGGGAGCTGCTGACCCGCCCGGACGTGGACACCGCCGCGATCTTCACGGAGCCTACCCTGAGGGCCTGGGGCATTCCCTTCTCGCGATGCCGCCCCGGTGAGGACCCGTCCGTCGCCGTCTCCGAGACGATCAGCCGCGCCCGGACAGACGAGCGTCCCGTGGCGCTCGTGCTGACTGCGGCGCTCGCGTAGAGGAGGGACGATGCTGACTCGCGCCCAGCTCCTCGAGCCCCTGTCCCATCACCGCACGGACGAGGTGGTGGTGACCACCATGAGCGTGACCCGCCCGTGGGGACGCCTGTCCGACCACGATCTCGACTTCGCCTCCGCCGATTCCGCCATGGGGCACGCGGCAGACCTCGCCCTGGGCATCGCCCTGGCCCGGCCGGAACGGCAGATCGTGTGCCTCAACGGTGACGGCAGCATGCTCATGTCGCTCGGCACCCTGGCCCTCGCCGTGGAATCCGATGCCGTGAACTTCGTCCTCTTCGTGGTGGAGAACGGGACGTTCGAGATTACCGGCCACCAGCCCATCTCCGGAGCCGGCAAGGTCGATTTTGCCGCCCTGGCGCAGGCGGCGGGCTTCCCCCGCGTCTTCCGGTTCGACGAAGCCGAGGCCTTCGCTTCCGCAGTGCCGCAGCTTCTCCGCTCTCCGGGCCCGACCTTCGTCCACGTCCTGGTGGAGCAGGGCGCGGAAGGTCCGATCGGTCGGAAGCCCGAGGAGGACACCCGCTATTTGCGGAGCTCGCTGTCCGAGTGGTCTCGTATCGTGCGCCGGGCCCTGGAACGGCCCTGAGCCTCTCACACGCTTCCCCACTGGAGAGGCGGACCTGCTCCGTTCTCCTGGCTCCGCCGCTTAACGAACGGCCCGGACCACGAGTCTCCATACCAGAACCGGGAGGAAAGACGCCCGGGCAAGACACGAGAGCTCACAGGAAGGAGACAACGATGAGGCGGTTGACGAGCGGTGTGGCGATTCTGGCCACGGTGATGGCGCTGTGTCCCGTGTCCGTCGATGCCCAACGTGGACCGCGAGGGCCACGAGGGCTCGGCCCCGGCATGCGGGGACAGGGCGTGGAGGCGATCATGAGGCTCCGGGAGCGCCTGGGTCTGAGCGAGGATCAAATCCAACAGCTCGACCAGATCCGCCAGGAGTCCGTCCAGCGCAGGACGGCACACCGGGCTGAGATGGAGGAGCTCCGGTCCAGGGTGATGGCAGGGCAGATGGAGGCTGCCGAGCTGAGGCAGTTGGCGCAGGAACGCCAGGAAGCGGCCCAGGGCACCCGGGAAGCCCAGCGCGAGCGCGTCGAGGCCGTCCTCACAGATGATCAGAAGGCGGAGCTGGAGAACCTCAGGAGCGAGGCTCGCGCCTTCCAGCGAGGACGGCGGAGCGTCATTCGTGGCCGGGGATTCCGAGGCCCCCGCGGTGGGATGGGATGGGGTGGCCCGGGGATGAACGGGCGGGGCCCCCGACCGGGAATGCGGGGTCGGGGCAGGATCGGCCCCGACGGGCAGGACCCTGGAGCACCGGGCAGCGAATTCGACCCGGCGCCGCTGGACCCGGGAATCCCCGACCCCGGAGCCTGAGCGCCCCGGGGCGCGGAACCGACACCCACGGTCCACAACCCTCACTCCCCTCGTGGGTGTCCTGAGCCCCGTCTGGCCCGTCCCGGCCAGGCGGGGTCTCCGTCCTCAGGGCGAAGGGGTTCGCTGCAGCCATGCCCTCAGGTCGCCCACGTCGTACACTCCGTTCCCGTTGCCGACGTAGTCCAGATAGGTGAGCTCCGCTGCCGCCAGCGGCGTGGCGCCGGTCTCGAGGAACGGCTGGAGCAGCCGATCCTCGCCTACGAGCCACGCTCCCGCCGTCAGGGGAACAAGAAGCCGCGAGGAGGACGCTCCCCGGGAGTCGGTGACCCGAAGGGCCAGCTCGAACGGCCCCGGGTCGGCCACGGCGCCCGACAGGACCACATCGTCCTGCTCCGCCCGCGCCGATACCCCCTCGGGCACCGAAGCCTGGAGGCTGAAGGGCATGTAGCCGCCGGCGACGCGAATCCGTCTCTCGAACTCCGTGACCAGGCCTACCGAAAGCGGCTCGGCCGGTGCCACCAGCTCGGGGGTACGCGCGGTGGACAGCCGGATGCGCGCCACCCCACCGTCCACCCTCAACGAGTGGATGGCAACCGCAGAGGCGGTGCCGTCGTTGGTGGTGGTGGCCGGGGCGGTGAGGGCGTTGAGTTTTCGGTCGATTCCGGCCACACCCCACGCATCACCGGCCTCTCCACGGTTGCCCCCTTCGAACGTGTTCCGAAGGAGGCCCCGATTGTCGTCCTGCTCCACCACGGTGAGGAAATAGGGAAGACCCGAATCGGGTCCGGGGCGGAGCAGTCCGTCGAAGTCCTGGTGATAGATCATCACGCCCTCGGCGGGAAGCTGAGCGTCGAAGCCGGCTCGGGACCGATACTCGAGGAGCAGGAACTCCTTGCCATCATCGTCCAGAGACACGCGCAGCGCCTCTCCCGACTGCTGCACCGGCGCCAGGATCACCTCGTGGTCCCGCACCGCTCCCACATCCACGTACTGCAGCCAGCCCACGCGATTCTTGGAGCGTGCGCTCAGGTGCGAGGGGCCGAAGGGATCCCGTTCGGCCGTGTGGGGGCCGCATCCCCAGGAGCCCGCCGCCATGAGCTCCCAGCATCCCAGGACCCAGCGACGCCCGTCGGCTCCACCCTCCGCGGTGGGGTGGTAGTAGTCGGGCAGCCCGAGGACGTGCCCGAACTCGTGGGCGATCACCGAGGCGTCCTGGATCCCGACCCCGGCGCAATCCACGGCGCTCTGGACGATGTACGCGTCGATGGTGATGGGATCCTGATCCGGCCCGAGGTCGTCGGTGGCGAAGGGCTCCCCTCCGTTCTGGGGAGAGATGCCCCACAGGTGCGGCCAGATCCCCGGCCCGCCGCAGGAGGCCGCGATCTCCAGGAACTCGAAGGCGATGGCGTCCACGATGCCGTCGTCGTCCCCGGAGTTCGGCTGTCCGTCGGGGCCGTCGTTGTCGTACAGACCGAAGTCAAGGTTCGGATCAACCAGGGACAGCGCCTCGATGAGATAGTCCCCGACCCGGGCGTCGCCTCCGAGGCCCATGGTGGTTCCCACCACCTCTTCGCGGGTCAGGGAGGTCCGCACCCAGGGAGTGACCTCCCCTGTCACCCGGAGCTGCCCGCGCGACATCTCGAGATAGGCCTCTGTGAGGGTTCCGCGGAGCGCGGGACCGTCGAAGAGCGCCTGACGGAGGGCGTCGCTGCTCACGTAGGGCTCGGGCGAGTCAGCGAAGAGCGCCGGGACGACCGCCATCCGCTTGGTCCCCTCGACGGCCACGGCGCGGGCGGCCACAGCCGTGCTCGAGGCGAACAGCCCATTGGGCAGGGTGAACGCAGCGGGATCCCGGGCCACCAGCTCATAATAGGCCGGGGGCAGCGTGAGGCCCCTCATCCTTGCGACGACTTCGATGTCCTGAGCCTGCAGCGGCGTCGCAGCTGGCAGCCCTCCACCCAGGCACATCCCCATGCACACGGCGAGGGCCGGGCGCACGCCCCGTTGAGCCGTCACCGGAGGAACTCCAGCGCGTAGTCAGCCACCGTCGACCGGAGGCGGTCCTCGGCATCGGCAACCTGCAGCACCGATCCCTGGACAACCGCGGTGGCATCCGCCAGCGACACGGCGAAGCGGAGATCCCCCGGCGCGTCCGCCACGACCACGACCCGCACCGTGTCGGCCACCTGGTGGCTGAACACCCGGCCGCTCACGGCCGAAACGCTCCGAATCCCCTCGGCGAAGACCGAAACCAGGGCGGACCCCTCGGATCCGTTGGGTGAGACGACACGGACCTCCACCGACCCCGGGCCGGCCTGGGGACCCGCGTCCGTGCACCCTGCAAGCAGCACCGCCAGGGTGAGGGCCGAGGCCAGCCCCCAGCGGCAGCCCGATCTCGCGGCCATGGCTACGCCCCACCCGCGCCCGAATCTCCGGACTCACGCTTGTGGAGCATCAACACCTCCATCGTGGCCCGGTAGCCTTCTTCCATGAAGTACTCCACGCTGTCGAAGTCGAAGGTCTCGTATCCGTCCAGCTGGGGCCTGACGTACAGCAGAGGGGGGTCCGTCCACTGGGCGATGAGATCTCGACGACGGCGATAGGTCATGATGGAGAAGATACGCTGGTGGACCGCGAGCATTCCCTGCCTCAGGATCCGTTCGGTCTTCCCCTCCTCACCGGCGCCGACGTCCACGCCGATGATCCCCGTGGCACCCATGTGCGCGGCCTGGAATAGGCCGAGAGGGTGCTCCGTCCCACCGTCCACGAACGCGCGACCATCGATGACGGCTGGAGGGTAGAAGAGAGGCAGCGCGGACGAGGCATAGACGGCGTCCAGGAGCGAGACATCCAGACGAGCGCCCGGGCCGAACCACTGCGTGCGCCCCGTTGCGAGATCCACCGCGTTCACGAGCACGGGCATCCCCAGGGCGTCCCACCCCAGGGGAGGGAGGATCCGCTGGTAGTACTCACGGAGGATATCACCCCGGAACACGCTCACCTGGCGGATGCCATTGAAGAGGACCGCCCGGCGATTCACCCGGACGATGTCCTCTCGGCGCAGTTCCAGAGCCATGTCCCGCATCTCTTCCCATCCGACGCCGGACGCTGCGAGCACGCCCACCAGGGATCCGATGCTGGTCCCCACCAGACCCGAGATGCGCACACCTGTCTCGTTCACGGCCCTCCACGCCCCGATGTGCGCCAGCCCCTTCAGACCCCCTCCACCAAGCGCGAGCCAGATGCGGTTCCCCAGGGACCCGGCCTTCCCCTCGGGGGTACCCCACCGCCCCGACCCGGAGGTCGGGCCGCCATGCCTCGGCGAGTCGTTCGGCCCTGTTTCGTTCACTTGACCTCCCTCGAGCGTCGGCCTAGGTTTTGAAACTTAGAATCATTCTTGATAAGACGCCTTATCCGGCGCACCCCACGCCTCTGAGGAACCGATGATCGACGTCCCCATTCTGAAGATCGAAGGCCTCCACGCCAAGGTGGCCGAGGACGACACCGAGATTCTCCACGGGGTCGACCTCGAGCTCCGCAAGGGAGAGATCCACGCCATCATGGGCCCCAACGGGTCCGGCAAGAGCACACTCGCCAAGGTTCTCGCCGGCCACCCAGGCTACGAGGTCACCCGGGGAGCCGTGACGTTCCAGGGCGAGGACATCCTCGAGCTGGAGGCGGACGAGCGGTCCCGGGCCGGGATCTTCCTCGCGTTCCAGTATCCGGTCGAGATCCCCGGAGTGTCCATCGCCAACTTCCTGCGTACTGCGCTTCAGGCCCACCTCCCCGAGGGAGAGGAGCTCGACCTGTTCGATTTCCAGGACATACTCCTGGACCGGATGGAGCTTCTGGAGATGGACCCCACCTTCGCCGAGCGTCACGTCAACGACGGATTCTCGGGGGGCGAGAAGAAGCGCAACGAGATCCTTCAGATGGCTGTCCTGAAGCCCGCGCTCGCGATCATGGACGAAACCGACTCGGGCCTGGACATCGACGCGCTCAAGATCGTGGCTCACGGGGTGAACAAGCTGTCGGAGGAGAACCCGGACATGTCGGCTCTCCTCATCACCCACTACCAGCGAATCCTGGACTACGTCAAGCCCCACGTCGTGCACGTGATGGTGAACGGCAAGATCGTCGAGTCCGGCGGCCCGGAGGTGGCCCTGGCGCTGGAATCCGGCGGCTACAAGGGCTGGCAGGAGCACGAGGCGACCGCGGAGGCGGCCGCCGTCGACGGCAGCTGACGGGAGACTCACCATGCCACAGAACGAGATCATCAAGAGCCTCGACCTCGACGACTACAAGTACGACTTCGTCACCGAGGGCAAGCCGGTCTTCCGGGCCGAGAAGGGTCTTTCCGAAGAGGTCGTTCGGCAGATCTCCCAGCACAAGGACGAACCCGAGTGGATGCTCGCGTTCCGCCTCAAGGCGCTCGAGATCTATCGGTCGAAGCCCATGCCCACCTGGGGCGGCGACCTCACCGGGCTCGAGGACGTCCTGGACGAGATCTACTTCTACGTCCGCCCCCAGGACCGGATGGAGCACTCCTGGGAGGATGTTCCCCAGGAGATCAAGGACACGTTTGAGAAGCTCGGTATCCCCGAGGCGGAGCGCAGGATCCTCGCCGGCGTCGGCGCGCAGTACGAGTCCGAGATGGTCTACCACTCCCTGCGCGAGGAGTGGGAGAGCCAGGGCGTGATCTTCGACTCCATCGAGGACGGGCTGAAGAAACATCCGGACCTCTTCCGCGAGCACTTCTCCACCATCATCCCGCCCCACGACAACAAGTTCGCCGCCATGAACTCGGCGGTGTGGTCGGGAGGCTCCTTCGTCTATATCCCGCCGGGCGTGAAGCTCGAGACGCCGCTCCAGGCCTATTTCAGGATCAACCAGGAGCGCATGGGCCAATTCGAGCGCACGCTCATCATCGTCGACGAGGGTGCCAACGCCCACTATATCGAGGGATGCACCGCACCGGTCTACAGCACGGAGTCGTTCCATTCCGGCGTCATCGAGATCGTCGTGAAGAAGAACGCCCGCTTCCGCTACACGACGATCCAGAACTGGTCCAACAACATGTACAACCTCGTGACCCAGCGGGCGGTCGTGCACGAGGGAGGCCACATGGAGTGGGTGGACGGGAACCTGGGATCCAAGCTCACCATGAAGTACCCCTCCTGCTATCTCGTGGGAGAGGGCGCCCATGGCGAGGTGCTATCCATCGCATACGCCGGCGACGGACAGCACCAGGACACGGGCGGAAAGGTCGTGCACGTCGCGCCGCGGACGACCTCGTCCATCGTGTCCAAGTCCATCTCCAAGGGACACGGCCGATCCTCGTATCGAGGTCTCCTGAAGGTCCACGAAGGAGCGCACCACGCTCGCTCGAACGTCGAGTGCGACGCGCTCCTCATCAATGACACGTCGCGAACGGATACGTATCCGTACATCGAGATCGAGGAAAACGACGCCAACGTCGGCCATGAGGCTTCGGTGTCCAAGATCGGTGAGGAGCAGCTCTTCTACCTGACGAGCCGGGGAATCCCCGAAGACGAGGCCATGGCCATGATCGTCCGTGGGTTCATCGAGCCCATCGCGAAGGAGCTGCCTCTGGAGTACGCCGTCGAGCTGAATCGGCTCATCGAGCTGGAGATGGAGGGCTCGGTCGGTTGACGGGGCGGTAGTTCTGAAACAGTGAACACAGGCTGATAACGGAATCCCGATGAACGCTACAGGTCTGATGGAAGGCATCACCGACGCCCTCAACGGGGCAGCCGTGGGCAGGGTGTCGGTCAGGGAGCCGGTCTGGCTCCAGGAGAGGCGCGACCACGCGTGGGATGTCTACGAGCGCACCCCCATGCCGACGACCCGCCTCGAGGAGTGGCGGTACACGGACCTCCGCCGGAAGCTCGACCTCGGGGCTTTGAAGCTGAGCAGCGCCGAGGCGGCTCCGGACGACTTCGAATCCTGGCCCATCCGGCTGCGGGAAGCCATGGCCCAGGACCGTCAGGCGGCAGGACACCTGGTGCTCATCGACGGACACGTGGTGCACACCGACATCGACGGGAGTCTGGCGGCCAAGGGCGTCGTCCTGTCCTCTCTCCCGGAGGCGGTGGAGACCCACCCGGAGCTGGTGAAGGAATTCCTGGCCACGCGAGCCGTGCCACCGGAGGAGGGCAAGTTCGCCGCCCTGAACGCCGCGCTCTGGAACGACGGGATCTTCCTGTACGTGCCCCGGGGGGTGAAGCTCGACGACCCCGTGCGCATCACGCGGTGGTTCAGCGAATCGGGCGTGGCCTACTTCTCGCGGACGCTCATCGTGGCCGAGACCGCCAGCCAGATCTCCTATGTGGACGAGGTGCTGTCCGACGACTTCGACAGCCAGACGCTCACGTCCTCGGCCGTGGAGGTTGTCGCCCAGGACGGGGCCCAGGTCCAGTACGTGGCCGTCCAGCGGCTTGGCCGAGGCGGCTTCTATCAGGCCGTGCAGCGGACGCTGGCGGGTCGCGATGCAACGCTCGACACCCTGAACGTCGCGCTGGGTGGAACCACCACACGCGTCGACCTCAACGCCCGGCTCCTCGGCCCCGGCGCCAACTCCGACATGCTGGGCCTCTACTTCGGGGACGAGGACCAGCACTTCGACTTCAACACCAGCCAGGACCACGTCGCCGATCACGCCGGAAGCGATCTCCTCTACAAAGGAGCCCTGGACGGATCCAGCAGAGCGGTCTTCCGGGGGATCATCCGTGTGCACAAGGGAGCCCAGCGCACGGACGCGTACCAGACCAACCGCAACCTCCTGCTCTCGCCCCACGCGCGTGCGGACTCGCTGCCGAACCTCGAGATCGAGGCGGACGACGTAAAGTGCTCCCACGGTGCGACGGTGGGAGAGCTCGATGCCGAGGCGAAATTCTATCTCATGAGCCGGGGAATGAGCCGGGTGCAGGCCGAGCGCCTCGTGGTCCTCGGCTTCCTGGGCGAGGTACTCTCACGCCTGCCGTTGGGCGGCGTGGCCGAGAAGGTCACCCGGGTCATCCAGGAGAAGCTCAAGCACCATGCGTGAGGGGAGGGTCGTTCCTCGAGGTTCCGCCCGTGGCTGAGTGGACCCGGGTGGCGGCCGAGGCCGACGTGCCCCCCGGGGAGCTCAAGGGCGTTATGGTCGCCACTCAGCCCGTGGTCCTCGCCAACGTCGACGGAGACGTCTACGCCCTGGAGGACCAGTGCTCCCACCAGGAGTTTCCGTTGTCCGATGGTGAACTGGATGGCTCCGACGTCCTCTGTATCCACCATGGAGCACGTTTCGACGCGTGCTCGGGACGCAACAAGGCACTCCCCGCCATCCGGCCGGTGAAGTCCTTCCCGGTAGAGATCCGTGACGGGGAGATCTACGTGGAGGTCTGATGCCTCTCGACCCCGGGAAGGTCCGGCGCGATTTCCCCGCTCTCCACCAGGACGTCAGCGGAAGGCCGCTCGTATACCTCGACAGCGCGGCCACATCACAGAAGCCCAGAGCCGTGCTCGACGTGCAGGAAGCGTATTATCTGCGCGATAACGCAAACGTGCACCGGGGGATCCACGAGCTGTCCCGCCGCGCCACCGTGGCATACGAGGACGCGAGGGCCAAGGTGGCTCGGTGGATCGGCGCGGCCGACGCGGCCGAGGTCGTCTGGACGCGCGGAACGACCGAGGCCATCAACCTGGTTGCCCACGCCTGGGGCATGGACAACGTGGGCGCCGGCGACGAGATCCTCCTCACCGTCATGGAGCACCACTCCAACCTGGTGCCATGGCAGTTGCTGGCTCGCCGGACGGGGGCGAAGCTCCGCTACGTGGAGCTGGACGACCAGGGCCGGCTGATTCTCGACGGCCTGGACTCGCTCCTCAACGAGCGCACCAGGCTGGTGGCGGTGACCCACGTCTCCAACGCGCTGGGCACCATCAATCCTGTCCGGACCATCACACAAGCCGCCAGGGGCGTGGGTGCGCTGGTGCTGGTGGACGGAGCCCAGGGCGTCGTGCACACCGACGTCGACGTGCAGGCGCTCGGCGCCGACTTCTACGCCTTCAGCGGCCACAAGATGTGCGGCCCCACCGGTATCGGCGCCCTGTGGGCGCGCCGGGAGCTCCTGGAGTCCATGGAGCCGTACCAGGGCGGTGGGGAGATGATCCACACCGTGGAGCGGGAGATGAGCACCTGGGCGGAGGTACCCCACAAGTTCGAGGCCGGAACACCCAACATCGCCGGCGCCGTAGCCATGGGCGCCGCCGTGGACTACCTCGCGGGCATCGGCATGGACCGCATCATGGCGCATGAGCGCTCCCTCACCGCCTACGCCATGGAGCAGGTGGGGTCGGTACCGGGGATTCGCATCTACGGTCCCGACTCCCCGGATGAACGATCCTCGGTCATCTCCTTCACGCTCGGAGATGCCCATCCCCATGACATCTCCACGATCCTGGACTCGGAGGGGATCGCCGTTCGGGCCGGTCATCACTGTGCCCAGCTGGTGATGCGCCACTTCGGCGTCGCCGCCACGGCGAGAGCATCGCTCTACCTCTACAACACCGCTGACGACATCGATCGGCTCGTGGCCGGGCTCCTGTCCGTGAAGGCCATCTTCGGCTGACCTGCCACCTGGCGCGCTCGTCCTGTCGTGGTGGGCCCGACTCCTTACATTGACAACCCATGGAGACTCCACCCCTCAACTCCCTCTATCGGCAGCTCATCCTGGAGCACTACCGCAAACCGCGGAACAAAGAGGAGCTCCCGGACAAGACCGTCGAGATCCACATGCGCAATCCCGTATGCGGAGACGAGATCCGTCTGCAGCTCCGCATCGAGGACGGGGTGATCGCCGAGGCGAGATTCATGGGACAGGGCTGCTCCATCTCCCAGGCTGCCGTCAGCATGATGACGACCCTGTTGGAAGGACGCTCCCTGGACGCGGCCGACGCCCTTGCCCAGCGGTTCACGGCCATGATGCACGGTGACGAAGAGGCCGCCAGGGATCGGAGTATGGGCGATTTGCGTGCCCTGGCGGGCGTCAGCAAATTCCCAGTGCGCATCAAATGCGCCCTTCTGGGATTCGATGCGCTGCAAGAGGCTCTGAAGAAGACGTCTTCGGAGGGGGAGCACTGACCACGTCTCAGATACGCTCGGCCCATCTGCCGGACACGCCGGCCGGACCCATAACCGTGTGGGTCTCCGGAACAGGTCTGCGCCGCATCGAGTTCGGACCCCTCCCCGAGCACGCCCACGCGGATCCTCCCACGTCCTGGTCGGACCTTCTGTCCGCGGCGGTCTCCCAGCTCGAGGAGTACTTCGACCGCCGTCGAACGGTCTTCGAGGTGCCTCTCGACCTCGATGCCATCACCGACTTCCAACGTTCCGTGTACGACGAGCTCTTGAAGGTCGGACACGGGCGTTTGGTCACCTACGGGGATCTGGCCGAGGCCGTCGGCCGGCCCGAGCTGGCCCGTGCCGTGGGCCAGGCGGTGGGGGCCAATCCAATTCCCATCGTCATCCCCTGCCACAGGGTCGTGGCCGCCGACGGGCGTCTCGGAGGATTCAGCGGTGGCCTGAACGCGAAGGTCGCCCTGCTGGCCGTCGAGAACGTGCACGTGGACGGCGTGTCCGAGACCAGCCGGGTCCATCCCGAGGAGCTCAGACTCGACCTGTAAGGGTCCGAACTTCCGTAACGGGTCAGTGTAACACCGCCGTCACGCAGCTTCCGGGAATTCACGATCTCAACATGACGAAGACCATGCCCCGTTCCCCGAAGTGCCACCTGGTGCTCACTCTCGGGCTTCTGGCCGCCTGCGGTGGAGGAGAGCCTTCCTCTGCGGAAGACGCGGCTCCCCCTGAGCTCGATACCCTCGTACGCAGCATCCCCAGAGAGCCCCTCACCGAGGCAGACCTGGTCGGCTTCAGCCTCGCCGAGGTCTCCGTCGAGCTTCCCTGGACCACGAACCGTGTGAGCAGAGGCGGCGGCCCCCAGGCGGCGCGGGCGGGGCTCCAGGCGGTGGACGTAACGACCCACGAAGGACGACATCGAGCACTCCGAGGTGGCGGCCCTGGACTGCGACGGCGAGGAGATCACCCCTGGGATCGGGGGTGCATCCGCTCTGGAGATCCGGCTGCTTCCAGCCCGGGCTCGAGACGGATCCGAGGTCGCGGTCCCCGTCCGCACCGAGGACTTGGGGATGGTCCGCTTCCAGGAGGGAGGCCTCGTGTGCGAAGACCAGGAGGGGCTCATCTGGGCAGCGAGTCTGACCGAGGGCACACAGATCCGCGCCTTCGAGCTCCGGTCGCCCAATCGTCTGGTGGTGGATATCCGCTGAGCGCGGCCCTCAGCTGAAGCGCTCAGGGGATAGAGGCGTCCAGCGGAAGTCCGTCGCCTCTTCCAGGATCCAGTCCGCCACGATCTCTCCCGTCACCGGCCCGAGGGTCAGGCCCAGCATCCCGTGACCCGTGGCCACCACCAGACCTTTGACGCCAGGCAGGGGGCCGACGATGGGCAGGCCGTCCGACGCGACCGGGCGCAGGCCGCACCACTCGGACATCACGTCCCCGGTCCGTAGCTCCGGGAGATACTCCTGAGCCGACCGGGTGATCTGGTCCAGACGGTCTCGGCGCAGGGTGTCGTTCAGGCCTGAGAACTCCATGGTTCCCGCGTACCGCACGAAGCCGTTCATGGGCGTGCAGAACACGGAACGCTCGTTCAGCACGCAGGTGATCCGGAGAGCCGGCGAGCTGCCCTCGCCGACGGACAGGTCGCGGTGATACCCCTTGCCCGGTTGCACCGGAAGGCGCGTACCGAGATCAGCGGCGAGCGTCAGGCTGTAGGGTCCCGTGGCGAGGACGACAGCATCGGCCTCCAGGTGCTGGTCGTCGGCGAGGTGGACCCCACGAACGCGATCCTGCCGGGTGTCGAGGCGGCGCACGGCCGCCCCTTCCTTGATGCTGGCACCCAGACGCCTGGCCGCACTCGCCAGGCCTTGCAAGAACCGATGGGGATCCAGCGTGCGCGCCTCGGGAAAGAACACTCCGCCCCGGACGTCCGGCGAGAGGGCCGGTTCCGCCTCTCGCAACGTCTCCCCGTCCACTACCTGGGGACTGAGGCCGAATCGCCGGATGAGCTGCGCTTCCTGCCGGGCGCCCGCCAGACCCTTCTCCGTCCGGCACACCTCGAAGTAGCCGTCCCGACGGTAGGCGCAGTCGATGCTCTCCTGATCCACCAGCTCATCAAAGACCTCGAGGGCCTTCAAGCCGAGGGGAGCCAGGGTGCTCATGGACCGCTCGACACTCTTGCGGGTGCAGTGGCGCGCGAAATCCACCAGCCATCGCCAGAGATCGGGGTTCCAGCTCGGCTCGATGTACAGGGGGCTGGTCGAATCGGCCATCTGGAGCAGGGCGCGTCGTACGCGGCCCGGCCTGTTGAGCGGGGGATGCCCCGCGCTCACCGTGCCGGCGTTTCCTGACGACGCGCCGGCTCCGATGACGTCCCGCTCCAGCAGCATCACCTGGGCGCCGCGGCGCACCAGCTCGTATGCGCACGACACGCCAATGATGCCTCCACCGACGATGACCACCCTGGGTTGATTGCTCATAAAGGACAGTTACAGGAAGAATGCCGGTATGGCTACCCCACCGTCGGATCCAGCAGGACCTTGATGGACCCGGTGCGACGACGGTTGGCTGCCGTCGAAAGCGCGTCCCTGTATTGCCTCTATGGGAACTCGTGGATGACCATCTCCTGCACGGGCGCGCCGGTCTCCACCAGCAGATCGTGCGTGATCTGGAAGGTGTGGGCCTGGCGACTCCGCCACTCTTCGGCTCCGTACCCCACGAATCCCTTCACGTCGAGCTCCCTCGCCCACACAAAGGTGAGATCGAGCTTCGAGATCTCGGCGGCGCACCCCAGCATGACGATTCGGCCCCGGGGCGCGGCGTACCGCAGGCACTGCTTGACCGTCTGGCCGCTCCCCACGCAGTCGAAGATGAGGGGGAAGCCACCTCCGGCGTAGACCTCGTCCCCCACGATGGGCAGATAGGCCTGGGCGCCGGTCTCGACGAGGGCCTGACGGGCCTCGCCTCCCGGAGATACCACGTGCGAGGCGCCCAGCCTGCGGGCAAGCGCCGCCTCGTGCTTCCGCTTGATCTGGGCGACCAGCTCCCCCTGGAAGCCGGCGGCCCGCAGGGCCCAGACGGTACCCAGGGCGATGGGTCCGCTCCCCAGCACCAGCACCGGCCCCTGCCCCCAGGGCCGACTACGAAGCACGGCGTGCATCCCCACCGCCAGCGGCTCGATGAGCGCGGCCGTCCGATCACCGAGGCGGTCGTCCACGACGAAGAGCTGCTGCTCGTGAACGATCATCCGCTCCCCCCAGCCCCCCGGGAGGTCAGCCTGGAATCCGATGGTGGCTCCCCGTTGCAGCCTGTGGCCCGCCAGCTCCAGGAGACCCTCCTCGCCCATCCGCTCACACGTGCAATGCATTCCCTCGCTGCACGATCGGCACCGGTCGTGGTCCGGATAACCCCGCACCGTGCAGGAGATCATCGGGTCCACCGCCACTCGCTGGCCCGGCTCCACACCACGCACGGCCGATCCGGTCTCCAGGACCCGGGCGAGGACCTCGTGGCCGAGGACGGCCGGAAAGGATCCGAAGGGCTCCATGGCCGGGCTCGCCTTGAACGTGAGGGTCCCTATGTCCGTCCCGCAGATCCCCGCCTTCAGCACCTCGAGACGGACCCAGTGGTCACCGGGGAGGGTCGGTTCGGGGACCTCGGCGAGCCGGACGCCGCTGAGGCCGCCGAAGATCACGGACTCGGTGATCCTTCCCAGCCCCTTGCCCAGCAGGAAGCCGGGAACGGTAACGTTGAACGTGACGGCTCGCATTCGTCGGCTTACCTCCGATCCCAGTCCCAGATCCCGTAGGCGACGTCCCTGGCCACGGCATGTCCACTCTGCTTCAGCGTCAGGAGTATGCTACCCCGGTGGTGGCTCTCGTGGGCTACGAAGTAGGCGAGCGTCGTGAAGACCCCCTTCTTGAATCCCCGTCGTCGGGGCTGTTCTTCCAGCACGTCGACGAGAAAGGTCTCGATCGCGAGGGCCGAAGCCGTCAACGCGTCAGCGAGTCGCTCCCTGCTCGGCGATTCCTTTGACGGGAACGTCTCCAGATCCCCCACGAGGTCCTTCGCCCGCTTCTCCAGATGCCATATGCGCACGTTGTGGAGGTGCGCGAGCTGACGTGCCACGTCACGTCCGCCCCTCGTGGAGAGCGTGCAGCACAGCCCCTCCTCCGTGATGTGGTCGAGGAGGAGAAGGTTGATGCGGTTGTTCGTGCGCCACGCGTCGAGGAGCTGCTCGCGAAGGGAATCCACGGATCGACCGCTCAGGGGGCGCCCGTGGCCATGGAGGCGGCCCATTCGGGCAAGGCGGTGGGGTCGATCTCGAACACCACCAGACCCACGGTGAACACGATGGTCGCGATGACCACGGCCCCGATCAGGTTGAGCACGATCCCCACCCGGGCCATCTCCCCCACGGAGATCCGGTCGCTCCCGAACACGATGGCGTTGGGAGGTGTGGCCACCGGCATCATGAAGGCACAGGAGGCGGACAACGTCGCAGGGATCATGAGCATGAGGGGATGGGTCTGGGTGACCACCGCGACCGATGCCAGGATCGGCAGGATCATCTCCGTGGTGGCCAGATTGCTGGTGAGCTCGGTGAGGAATGTCAGCAGCAGGCACACCATGAGGATCATCAGGAACGGAGGCAGGCTGCCCATCGCCTCGAACTGACTTCCGATGAGCTGCGCCAGCCCAGTGCGCTGAAAGCCCGCGGCCAGGGCGAAGCCGCCACCGAAGAGGAGCACGATGTTCCAGGGAAGCCTGGGGATGACGTCAGGGCCCATGATCCGCGTGTCCCCTCCCGAGCGATTCCGGGTGGGGATGAAGAACATGAGAGAAGCCAAGGTGATCGCGACGGTGCCGTCGTCGATCATGTCCGGGACCGGCAACAGGCGAGCCCAACCGGGCATGGTGAACAGCCCCAGCTGAAGATCGACCCGGAATACCCACAGCACGGCGGTCCCGGCGAACACCACGGACACCACCTTTTCCTCGAAGGACATGGACCCCAGCCGGGACCGCTCCGCCTGGATGACCGAGTCGTCCACGGTGATCTGCGACGGCGTCCGGTAGAAGACCTGCGTGATGAACACCCAGGCCACCAGCAGGAGAATGGCTCCGATGGGGAAGGCCATGACGATCCACTGTCCGAAGGCGATGGGCGGAGCCTCGGGAAAGAGGATCTCGAAGATACGGATGAACGAGAGGTTCGGCGGCGTGCCTACCAGGGTGGTGAGTCCACCCACGGAGCAGGCGTAGGCGATGCCCAGCATGAGCCCGACCGTGAACGGATGCGTCTCGGCCAGGTGCTCCTGGAACTCGTCCTCGATCTGCAACACGATGGCCAGGCCGATGGGGACCATCATGACGGCAGTGGCCGTGTTGGAGATCCACATGGAGAGGAAGGCTGCCGCCAGCATGAAGCCCAGCACGATTCGGGAGGGCCCTCCTCCCACTGCGTGGATGATGGCAAGCGCGATGCGCCGGTGCAGGTCCCACTTCTCCATGGTGAGGGCGATCATGAAGCCCCCGATGAAGAGAACGATCGTGCTGTTGAAGTAGATGGGCGCCGTCTCCCGCCCTCCCATGATCCCGAGGACGGGAAAGAGGACCAGTGGAAGGAGCGCGGTGGCGAACAGAGGGATGGCGTCGCTCACCCACCACACGGCCATGAGCAGCGCCACCGCGGCCAGGCGGCTGGCGGGCGTGTTGGCCGGATCGATCGGAAAAGCCATGAGGAGCAGGAAGCTGGCCGCGCCAAGCCAGAGTCCCAGAGCTCGCCCCCTGCCGCCGTCGCTCCGCTGGATCGCCATTCGTCTCCTTCAGTGTCGGTGCCGCGCCCTCGCGGTCCCCACCATCCGCCCTTCGTCGGGGCGCCTCTGACCGCGAGGCAACGTGGCCCTACACGAGGGCGTAGTCCAGCCGCTGGGCCAGAGAAGCTCTGCAGGGCGAGGGGCCCCGTCCCAGGAAGCATGTTTTCCTTGAACCATTCGTACCTGGTTCGCTACCATTAAGGTCTGGCGGTCGGGCTCCCGACCTACCCTCCCTAATGGAAGCAGCACATAGAGATGTCAGCAACGCAGCACACACGGCGGGGCTTCCTGAAGGCGCTTCCCTTCGGCGCCCTGGCGCTGTTCGGTCTCGTTCCCCGGCGCCTGGCGGGGTGGAGCGTGTTTCGGTCGACCGATCACCCGGATCCCCGCCCTGGCATCGACGCGTCCAAGGTCCTGACGGCCGACCAGCTCACGAACCCGGCCGCCGCACCCATCTACGACATGATCCGCGAGATTCCGCAGATCGCCGACGGAATCCGCTGCAACTGCGGATGTGCGGACCTCCCGGGCTACTATTCCCTGCTCACGTGCTACGAGGGAGGGGGAATGGCCCAGTTCTGTGCGATCTGCCAGGGTCAGGCCAGGCTTGCCCATCGACGTGTTGGCGAAGGTCAGAGCCTCGACCAGATCCGCAAGGCCATCGATGCACGCTTCGGCCAACCGTCTCTGGATGGGATCTTCAGTCGACGCAGCCGCGCCGAGGGCACTCCCCGTTCCCCTGGAGCCTGGTGCGGAGACCTTCCGACCGGCTAGGGACGCGCTCACGGTAGCGCGACCGCTACCGCCGTGACCGCGAGAGTCGTCAGCAGGGCCCTGCGGCCCACGGCTTTGGCCTGGGACCGCACCGCGGCGAGCTCCTGGCCGTCACGGATGGCTTCGAGACCGCCGTTCATGTCGCGCTGACCGCGCGATGCGAGGCGGACTCAGGTCCGAGCTTTCGCCTGGAAGACACCCAGGGTCCCAGCCCACACCGGAAGGGCCACCAGCAGCCGGGCTGCCCGCGGAGCCTCCCCCACCAGCAGGACCACCAGAAGCGCCGCGGCGCCCACCAAGCCGAGAAGACCCCCCACCAGCCTGGCCCGTCGCTGAGGTGTACCGATGTTGGGGATCGTTCCGTCCATGTCACGCTCCGGTGGTTTCATGACCCGGTGGGGGGCGACCGGCTGTGGGCCGGCCGCCACCCCACTCCGGGTCTGGAGAGCCCTAGTGCTCGGAGGGCAGCATCACGCGATCGATGACGTGGATGATGCCGTTGGAGGCCTGAATGTCCACGGTGGTGACCTTGGCGCCGCCGACCCAGACTTCGCCATCCTTCACCTCGATGGACGCCTCGATCCCGGCGACGGTGGTCGCCTCCGTGAGGTTCACGACCTCATCCGAAGTTACCTTTCCTGCCACCACGTGGTAGGTCAGGATCCTCGTGAGCTTCTCTTTGTCCTGGAGAAGGGCCTCCACCGTACCGGCGGGCAGCTTGGCGAAGGCCTCGTCCGTGGGTGCGAAGACCGTGAACGGGCCCTCCCCCCGAAGGGTCTCGACCAGCCCGGCGGCCTCGAGCGCCGTTGCGAGCGTCGTGAAGGAGCCCGCCTCCAGGGCGACGGTCACGATGTCCTTCCGGGCCATCTGAGCCTCGCCCGACGTAGGAATGACGAACAGGGCAGCCGCCAGGGCGGCCAGGATCAGGGTGCGGGACATGAGGTACTCTCCTTGCAGATTTGACGTCCAACCAATGTCGAAGAATATGGGCAGCCCATCTCCTGATGTCAAGGATATGTAGAGACCCTTAGTTTGACACAGCTTAGACATGTACATATACTTGTCTCCATGCCCAGTACCACGGAGCCGCGCCACCCGATTCGAGTCGTCTCGCAGCGCACGGGTCTCACCCCCGCGACGTTGCGTGCTTGGGAGCGACGGTATGGCGTGGTGGCGCCCGGGCGCTCCGAAGGCGGCCAGCGACTCTACTCCGATGCCGACGTGCTCCGCCTCAACCGTTTGCACCTGCTCACGGAGGCTGGGCGCTCCATCAGCTCCGTCGCAGCCCTCTCCGACCGGGAGGCCGAGGCGCTCCTTCAGGAGGATCGTGAGAACCTGGCCTCGACCACCTCTGCCGAGCACCCCAACGGCCCCGAATCCGCCGCGATGGTGCAGGAGAGCGTACGCTTCATCCTGCAGCTCGACGGGGCGAGTCTGGAGCGGGAGCTCCGAAGGGCTGCAGTGACCCTCGGTGCCCAGCCTTTCCTCGAAAACGTGTTGGCGCCCCTCCTGCACCGCGTCGGAGCGGGCTGGAGTCGGGGCGAGATGCGGCCCGCTCACGAGCACCTCTGCACCGCCGTCGTGGAGCGGGTGCTCACCTGGCTGACCGAGCCCGTGATGGCCACCTCCGAGGCTCCACACCTTCTGATCACGACGCTTCCGGGGGAGCGTCATGGGCTGGGTGCCATGCTCGTGGCGGCCGCCGCGGGCCTCGAGGGCTGGGAGGTCACCCAGCTCGGAACCGACCTGCCCCTCCCGGACATCGTTCAAGCGGCCGCAGCGCTCGGGGCTCGGGCGGTAGCGCTGAGCGTGGTGCACGTAGCCGATCCATCCACAACAGCGGCGGATCTGGCGAAGCTCCGTGCTCAGATTCCCGGTGAGACCGCGCTCATCCTGGGCGGCGGCGGCGTCAAGACGCTCTCCCAACGCCGTATCCCACGGGGCGCCCTCGTGGTGGACGGGCTCGGGTCGCTACGCGCCGTCCTCGAAGGGCTCGCCTGAGCCTGCTCCCTCGGACGGGTGGTGGTGAGCCTCTGCGGGGCGAGTGGGACAGCGGTCGTACTCATGACGTGGAGCGAGGGCTCCTGGTGACGCATCATTGGACCTCCCAGAGACGCACGGGCTGGCTGCTGGTATGGGCCTGCTTCGCCACCCCCGGTACCACCGCGGCCCAGGATGCCCACCTCACAGGAGAGATCGTTCCCCGGGTGTCGGTCCCAACCGACTCGGCTCAGACCTACGCCATCTACGTGCCCCGCGCCTACGACGACCGCCGAGCGTGGCCTCTGTTGATTCTGATGGACCCGCGCGGTCGGGCGTTGGATCCTTTGCGCCGCGTGGTCATGTCGGCGGAGCAGCTCGGATTCCTCGTCGCGAGCTCCTACAACACGCTGAGCGACGGCCCCCCCGAACCCAACGTGACGGCGCTGAACGCACTTCTTCAGGATGTTCCCCGCCGGTGGTCGGTCGACGAGGGGCGCGTCTATCTGGCGGGATTCTCCGGCACCGCCCGTTTCGCCTGGGAGGCGGCGGAGCGCCTCCAGGGCCACGTGCCCGGGGTCGTCGGCGTCGGCGCGGGTCCTCTGGTGAACAGTCCGGAGCGGCAGGTCCTTCTGACGCTCCGGGGCGTGTCCTTCGACTATTTCGGATCCGTGGGCAATCTGGACTTCAACTTCCACGAGGTGCTGGCGCTGGAATCCCGCCTCGACGCCCGATCGGTACCCCACCGTTTCGAGGTCTTCGACGGTCCACACACCTGGCCCCCGCCACGGGTCATGAACCGTGCCCTGACCTGGCTGGAGCTTCGCGCGGTCATCAGGGGACTCGCCGAGCGTCCTCAAGATTGGATCGACTCGGTCTACGCCGCCTGGCAGGAGGACGCGCGGCGGCTCGACGTCGAGGGACGAGCCTTTGATGCGTGGCGGGCCTATCGATCCCTGCTCCGGGACTTCCAGGACGTGACCGATACCGATGCCGCACGAGCTCGGGTCGACAGCCTCGAGCAATCGGCGGAGGTGCGCCGGACGAGCGAGAGTCTGGCGCAGTCCGAACGGAGGTTGGTGCGCTGGGACGAGCGCTACCGCGAGGTGAGTCGGGAGCTCCGAGGCGGTCGGGAGCTCACCCTGGACCAGCTTCTGAGTCGGCTGGAGGTGGGCGGGCTGGTGCAGGGCGTATCCTCAGCCGAGGACGCCGAGGACGCCCGAAGCTACCAGCGCATCCTCGAGCTTCTCTTCGTGCGCACGTCCTTCTACGAGCCTCGCGCGTACCGCGCCGCAGGGGACCTGGAGCGGGCGATCCTCATGCTCGAGGTCGCCGAAGCGGTGAAGCCCAATCACGCCCAGGTCTGTCTGACCCTTGCCGGGCTTCACGCCCAGCTCGCCCGACTCGACGAGGCGCTGGAGTGGGCCGAATGCTACGCCGCGTCACCGACGGCCTCAGCCGGTACGCTCCAGTCCGACTCCCTTCTCGCGCCCCTCCGCGGGCACCCCCGGTTCCGGAGCATCGTGGAGCGGCTGGGTCGCTCGGATCACTCATCCCTGAGCGCCTGGACCGGATCCACCCGGGTGGCGCGTCGCGCCGGCAGGAAGCACGCAAGCAGGGCCACCGCGCCGAGGAACAGCGGCGCGACCACGAAGGTCTGCGGATCCGTCGCGCTCACGACGAACAGCTGGGAGGAGAGGAAGCGGGTCAGTCCCATCGCCCCACCGATGCCCAGGATCACGCCTGCCCCGGCGAGGAACGTCCCCTGGACGAGCATCATCCGCTGCACGCTCAGGGCCTCCGCACCCATGGCCATACGGATCCCGATCTCCCGGTTTCGCGCCGCCACGGAATAGGACATGACCCCATAGGTGCCCACCGCGGCCAGCACGAGGGCAATCGCCGCGAACAGGCCGAGCAGCAGGGTGAGGAAGCGGGGCTGCGCCATGGTGCGGGCCACGTGGGTCTCCATGGACTGGACATCGGCCATGGGGATGGCCGCGTCGAGCTCGCCCAGGATCCGGCGGATGGGGGGAGCCAGGAGCAGAGGATCCCGCTCGGTCCTCACCACCATCGACATGGTCCGGTAGGCGAAGTACCCCGTTCGGCCGATCTGGGGGTTGAGGAAAAACAGCTCCGTGCCCGCGTCGTTGTTCACGCCCGCCTGCTTCACGTCGGCCACCACGCCCACCACGGTCAGCCAGGGATTGTCGTCGCCGCAGCAGGGCCGGAGCCGTCTCCCCACGGGCGTGCTTCCAGGATAGAAGGTCCGGGCCAACCGCTCGTTCACCAGCATGACCAGGTCGTCCCGCCCCTCGTCCGCGGATTCGAACCCGCGACCCTCCACCACCTGGATTCCCGTCGTCTCCAGGAAGTCCGCCTGCACACCGGTCCAGTAGTCCACGTTGTGGGCCGGCCCGTCCTCCGTGCGCGGGACCCCCTCGAACTCGGTGTCATTCGCGTCGACGTCCCGCAGCGGTGGCAGCCCGGACATGGCCGTGGCGCTCACCACACCCGGTAGGGCCCGAACGCGGCCCAGGAGATCATCGTAGAACCCCACCACGTCTTGCGGCGTGGCATAGGCACCGTTCGGGAGGGAGATCTGGAAGCTCAGGAGGTTCTCCGGATCGAACCCCAGATCCACGTCCTGGAGGGCGGACAGGCTGCGCAGCATGAGCCCGGACCCGGTGAGGAGGACCACGGCCAACCCCACCTCGGCCACGACCAGCGCCTTCCGAACCCGAGCGCCAGCGCTTCCGTGGGTCGCACGCGCGCCCCCCTCGGACAACGCTCCGCCAACCCGCGCGAGCGTCGTATTCAGCAGCGGAGCCAGGCCGAAGAGGAGCCCTGTGGCCACGGCGACGGCTGCCGTAAACGCCATCACCGTACCGTCCAGCTGGATGCCGCCCGCCCGGGGGATGTCCGGGTTCACCGTGAGGATCGTCTCGACGGCGAGGTATCCCAGACCGAGACCCACCAGGCCTCCGGCGAGGCCCAATGTGACGCCTTCGGCGAGAAGCTGACGGACGAGCCGCCCCCTCCCGGCGCCCATGGCGACCCGAACCGCCACCTCCCGATGACGCTGCTCGGACCGGGCCAGCAACAGGTTGGCCACGTTGGCGCAGGCGATGAGGAGCACGAAGGCGACGGCACCCATGAGGAGGAACATCGCCGGACGCACGTCACCGAGGAGGTCCGTCCGCAGGTCCGAGGCCTGGTAGGGGTGGAAGTCGGGGCTCGGCGCGTGGGTGTCTCCGTACTCCTCCTGCCAACGGAGCTCGAGGCGGTCCAGGTCTGCCTGCGCGCGCTCCAGGGTAACGCCGTCGGCCAGTCGGGCCACCACGTTGAGGAAGTGGTTCCCCCGACGGTTGACGTGGTCGGAAGGGTCGATGTTGGTCGGTGTCCAGACGTCGACCGCCGCGTCCTCCACGTCGAAGTCCTCGGGCAGGACCCCGACCACGGTCCTCGGCTGCCCACTGACCCGGACCGAAGAGCCGATGATCCCGGGGTCCCCTCCGAATGCCCGTTCCCAGAGTCCGTGGGAGATCAGGACCACAGGCTCTGCCCCGGGCAGGTCCTCCTCGGGAGAAAAGGTCCGACCTCGTACGGCCTGAACCCCGAGCGTGGGGAACAGGGACCACGTGGCCACGGCGGACGTCACCCGAAGGGGCTGGTCCAGGGTCTCGATGGCGGCAGACCCGGTTCTGTACCCTCCCACGTCCTTGAAGGCCTGGTTCCACTCTCTGAGCTCGAAGTACTCCGGAGGCGAGATCCAGAATCGGTCGAAGTCCATGGTCGGGAAGGCGCTCGTCACCATCACGAGACGCTCCGGCGCAGCGTAGGGCAGAGGACGCAGCAGCACTCCGTTCAACACCGAGAAGACCGCGGTGTTGGCGCCGATCCCCAGGGCCAGGGTCATTACGGCGATCACCGTGAACACCGGGGCCCGGCGAAGCTGCCGTAGCCCGTATCTCACGTCCCGCAGGGTCTCCCCCCACCATTCCTTCCGCTCCATCCTCACGTCCCTCCTCCGTCCGAGCTCCTTCATGTCCGCCTTGACGCGCTCGAGGTCCCCGAACCGGGCGAGCACCGCACGATGTGCCTCGTCCCTCGGCACGCCTCGGCTCTCGAGTTCACGGATGCGCATCTCCACGTGGAAGTCGATCTCCTGCTCCACTTCCTCGTCGACCGGCATCTTGAACACCCACGCCACGATCCGGCGTCCCAGCCGGAACAGCCCCGGCGCGATGATCCTCCGTCCCATCCTTCCCCGCCCCCCCAACCTCTACGCGAGCAGCACAGCCGAAACGGCCGTGGAGAACCGGGCCCAGGCTTCCACCTCGTCCCGGAGCCTGGTCTCACCGGCCTCCGTCAGGTGGTAGAACTTGGCTCGCCGATCCAGCTCCGATCGTCCCCACTCCGCCCTGAGCAGGCCGCGGGCCTCCATGCGG
>JARRLD010000035.1:0-17230 GCA_037387345.1 Gemmatimonadota bacterium | reverse complement strand
CCCGGCCACCACTGGAGATACGACCTCGGGGTACTCGGCCTGCGGGTGGTGTCCGGCATCAGGGACCATGACGACCTCGGCATGCAGCCGCTCGGCCACCATCTGTGCTTCTGCCGCTGGGTCGGGGAAGTCCGGGCCTGCCGAACGAAGGGGCCGATCAGGATCAGCCCAGCAACACGCCCAGGTGCCTCCGCGGCAGCCCAGGCTGCGGCCCCGGCCCCCATGGAGTTACCCACGACAGCCGCCACCCCACCGAGCTCCTCGATCAGCGCCACCACGTCGGAGCCGGCGGCCACGTCATCGTAGGTGTCGAAGGTCGTGTCGCTGTCTCCATGGCCCCGGAGGTCCATGGTCGCGACGCGGTACCCCGCCTCCACCAGGGCCGGTGTGAGAAAGCGATAAGACGAGCGGAGCTCTCCCATTCCCGGCACGCACACGACGAGGTGCCCTTCACCTCGAACGTCGTAGGCAATACGGCCCCCGGGGCGGGAGAGGAAGCGAGTGGTTGGATCTTCGGCGGGGTGCACTTCCGCCGCACTCCTTTCGGCACGCAGCCGCGGCCACGCGGGTCAGACCGCGCCCGCATATCCTGGACTTTCGGGTGAAGTCATAACATCGAGCGACAATGCGCTTGCTGCAACGTAGCGGTCGAGGCCGCTGCGTCGTGTCGAAGCGTGATCTTCCGGTTCCTCCAACGGCCCGGCCACGTGCTCGCGACGGCCAGGTGGCTCCGTCATCGGCACTCCGCCGGGACGGCCATCGCCGCGGCCAGCCTCGACGCAGAATCCGGGTCGTGGGAAGGGAGATAGACCAAGTTCCGCAGGGAAGCCAATTCCCTGATCCGGCGGAGAGAACGAGCGGCGGCCTCCTCGCCACCGCCTAGCGAAGACACTCCGTCCACCAACCCGGCGTGGAGGTTGGCTTCCGTGTACGACGCATCACCCGCGAAGAAGACGATCTGGTCGCCCAGGTCGACCATCACCGACATGTGGCCACGCGTGTGCCCCGGCGTCGGGACGAGGCGTACATCTCCCTCGGCGGTAAGGACATGGCTCTCCCCGAACGGCCCGAAGGGCTCGGGCCGGAACTCCACCAGGGTCGGCGTGAACCAGTCCGGCCACCGGTGCGGCAGGTATCCCCGCACCTTGCCTGCCAGGCCCTGGGCATCCCGGTACTCGCTCCCCGACACAATGAGCTCTGACTCGGGAAAGTGGCTCAATCCCCCCGCGTGGTCGGTGTGAAGATGGGTCATGACCACCCACCGCACGTCGCCGGGTCGGATTCCGAGGCCCATCAACTGCGGGCCGATCTCATCCTCGGGCTGGACCTGCTCGCGGAGTCCCAAGCGGAAGTACGGGTGCCAACGAGGGAAATAGCCGGGCTCGCCTGCCCGGGCTGTCTCTCCGGTATCCACGACGAGGATGCCCTCCGGGTGCTCTACGACCCAGGCGAAGATTGGCAGAGGCTCGGTCCAGGCCCGGTCGAACAATGTGCTCGCGAAGCGCAGCAGCCCGCGTCCCACTCCAGTTCGTTGCCGCTTGTGCACCTGTACGGAGCCGGTTCTGATCGCGTGGATCCTCATGATTCCTCCTCAGGGTCTTCGGTGGTGGGCTTTGGAAGCCCGTGGAGCATGGTGTCCACGACGCCGTCGATGAGTGCTGCGTCCAAGGGTGCCCCGGTGACGAGCAGGCGGTAGAAGAGCGGTCCACCCAGGAAGTCCAGGGCGAGCTCGACGTCCACGTCGGCAGCGAGCTCTCCTCGTGCCGTCCCACGTTCGATGACGACGGCGAGCGCTTGGCGCCGCCCGGCCAGGAATCGGGTCCGCACTGCACGGGCAACCGTAGCGCTCTCTGACATGGCCGCCAGGAGGCCGGGCATGACCCTGCCGGGGCGGCCACGGTAGGTCCGCACGGCTCGTTCCATCAACAGGTGCAGGTCTCCTTCAAGGGAGCCCGTGTCCGGGATCTGGATCTCCCCCTCGACGAAGCTGGCCACCGCCGCGGCAAGCACTTCCTCGCGACTCTTCCATCGGCGATAGAGTGTCGCTTTTCCTACGCCGGCTTTGGTGGCAATGCCTGCCATGGTCAGTCCGCCGTATCCGCGCTCAGTGAGCAGCTCTAGGGAGGCCCAGAGGATCGCGTCGTCGGCCTCGCGGCTTCGCGGGCGTCCGCGGGGCGGCTTCACAGCTTCGGGCGTGGTCGATCGGGGCATCGCGACTCCTATTCGGAACGATCATGTTTCGTAATTGGAAGCTATCCCTTTGCATTACGATACGCAAGTGTTCCGTAATAGGGCTCCCGAGGGCGGATTGCGATTCCGTGAGACTACCGAGTAGGAGCCGCTGGGGCGTTCGCGGACCGAGGCGATGGGTCTCGGCCGGCGGATCGGGTGCCGGAGCAGGGGACGTTGTTCACCCTACGGCCCGACTACTCCGTCTTCGCGGGCTCCACCTTCTACGACGTCACCCCGGACGATCAGCGGTTCCTGATGGCACGGCCCCACGAGGGCGACAGCGACGTGGCTGCTACTGGCGTCATCCCACCCCGTCGCACCAAGCCCGGGCGTTCTGGAACATCTTCAACCACGGCGACGCGGTGCTCCCGCCCTTCCAGGACTCGGGGATCCATCCGCACTGCCAGGTGAGGAAGCTGCGCTCCGGGTGGGGCATGATGGCCAGGTGGCGCCCGTCCTCCGACGTGAGGGCGGCGATGCCGTGAGGCGATCCGTTGGGGTTGAACGGGTACGTGGTCGTGGGCTCCCCGGCGTCGTCGACGTAGCGCACGGGGGCCAGACCGCGAGCCAGGACGTCCTGCGCGATGGCCTCGCTCGGGAAGTGCGCCTGCCCCTCGCCGTGGGCCACCCAGACGCCCACCGTGGCTCCCTCCATCTCCCGCAGCATGACGGAGGGGCTCTGGAGGATGCGCACCGTGAGGAAGCGTGACTCGAAGCGCCCCGAGCTGTTGTGGATGAAACGGGGCTGACGGTGGGTTTCGATTCCCGGCCAGGGCACCCACCCGAGGAGGGCGGAGAGCTGGCATCCATTGCAGATGCCCAGGCTGAAGGTGTCGGGGCGGTCGTGGAACCGGCTGAACTGCTCGAGGAGTCCAGGGTTGAAGCGGATGACGCCGGCCCACCCCTTGGCGGAATCCAGCACGTCCGCGTACGCGAAGCCTCCCGGGAAGCCGATCCCGTGGAAGCCGTCGAGGGTCACGCGTCCCCCCAGCAGATCCGACATGGCCACGTCCCACGCCTCGAAGCCCGCGAGGTGGAAGGCGGAGGCCAGCTCCCGGTCGGAGTTGCTCCCTTCCTCCCGGACCACCGCCACCTTGGGCCTGGCCGTGCGGGTGAGGATCTCCGGGGCGGTATGCGCGCGGGTCCATGGAACGCGGAGCGCAGGTCCCGTGCGGTCACGGAGGCCCCGGCGCTCTTCCTCCACATGGTCCGGATCGGTCTGCAGGCGATCGAGCTGGTAGCTGGTCTCCTCCCACATGTCCCGCAGGTCCCTCATGTCGGCGCCGAGAACCTCCACCCCGGCCACGCGGACGCGCACCCCCGGATCGACCACGCCGGACCCGACAGGGGTGCAGGGCACGTCGGCCGCGGCAAAGGCCTCGAGGATCCTGCCTTCCTCCTCCGCGGGGGCCTCGAACACGAGCCCCAACTCCTCGGAAAAGAGCAGCGACAGCGCCTGGTCCGGTGATCCTTCGAGATCGATATCCAGGCCACAGTTACCCGCGAAGGCCATCTCCAGAAGCGTGGTGATCAGGCCGCCGTCGCTCCGGTCGTGGCCTGCCGTGAGCGCACCTTCGGCCAGCAGTTCCTGCACCGTTTCGAAAGCCCGCTTCAGGACCGAAGCGTCCTCCACGTCCGGGGACTCGTCGCCGAGCTGGCCGAACACGTGGGCCAGGGCGGAACCACCGAGGCGGTTCCGACCTCGGCCCAGGTCCACGAACAAGAGGCGTCCGGTGCCGGGAAGCTTCAGGTCCGGTGTCAGCGTCCCGGTGATGTCGGGACAGGTGACGTAGGCGGACATCACGAGGGCGCCCGGGGCCTTCACCGTCTCCTCACCCCCGCCAGGCGTCGGCGCCAGGGCCGCCATGGAGAGGGAGTCCTTCCCCCCGTCCTCGGCGATCCCCAGCTCCTCCATCATGGCCGCCACGGCCACGGCGGCGTCGTACAGGGCCGCGCCCTCGCCCGGGAGCTTGGCTGCCCACATCCAGTTCCCGGAGAGCTTCACGTCCTCCAGGGCGCTCACCCGTGCCCAGACGAGATTGGTCAGGGCCTCTCCCAACGACATGCGAGCCATGGCGCCGGGATCCACGAGTCCCTTGATGGGCTGCTCCCCGATGGCGGTGGCTCCTCCCGTGAGGCCGAAGTGGCTCTGGGCCATGACGGCCACGTCGGCCACGGTCAGCTGTAGCGGTCCGGCGCACTGCTGCCGGGCCACCAGGCCGGTGACGCACCGGTCCACCTTGCTGGTGAGGAAGCGCTTCGAGCCCACCGAAAGGAGCCGCAGCACCCGGTCGAGGGCTCCCTGTACGGTGAGGTCCTCCGGCAGGGATAGAGGCTCCACCGTCGGCGGGATCCGCTCCAGCTCGAAGGTCTTCTGGGGCATGGCCCCCAGCACGTGGTCCAGCTCCATGTCCACGGGCCTGGACCCGTCGCGCTCGTCGTAGAGCACGATGCGCCCGTCCCCGGTAACCACGCCCACGAACGCCGCCTCCACCTTCTCGCGGTCGCACAGCGCCTGGAATAGCGCTCGGTGCTCGGGCCGAAGGAGGAGGGCATCCTGCTCCTGGTACTCGGCGCCCCAGATCTCCAGGACCGACAGTGTTTCGTCCCCGACGGGGATGGCCCGGACCTCGATGCGCGCGCCCTCGGGCTCCACGAGCTCCTTGAGGACGTTGCAGTTGCCGCCGGCTCCCTGGTCGTGGATGGAGATGATGGGGTTGTCGTCTCCCATCTCCACGCAGGCGCGGATGACCCGGCTCGCCTTCTGCTCCATCTCGGCGTCGCCCCGCTGGACCGCGTTGAAGTCCAGCTCCTCTACGTTCTCCCCCTGCACCATGGATGATGCCGCGCCACCTCCCATTCCGATGCGGTAGGCGGGGCCGCCCAGCTTCACCACCAGCATCCCGGGCTCCGGGGAGCCCTTTTCCCGATGGCGCGCGTCCATCTGGCCGATGCCGCCGGAGAACATGATGGGCTTGATCCACTCCCGGCGCTCGCCGTTGGGGAGCCGCAGCCCGAAGGACCGGGTGTATCCGTTGATGACGGGCTCGCCGTAGCAGTTACCGTAGTCGGAGGCGCCGTTGGAGGCCTCGATCTCGATGTCCAGCGGGGAGGCCAGGTTGCCGGGGTACAGAAAGCCGGGATCCTCCCAGGGCAGCGGGTAGCCGGGTACCTGAAGGTTGCCGACGCAGTACGCGGCGGTGCCTGCCACGACCAGACTTCCCCGTCCGGTGGCGTGGACGTCCCGGATGCGGCCGCCGGTGCCTGTCTCAGCGCCCGGGAACGGTGCGACTCCCGAGGGGAAGTTGTGGGTTTCGGCGGTGAAGATGACGTCGTAGTCCACCTCGCCCTCGCGAAGCGGTCCCGGGCTCCGTGGATCCGGCGGAAGAAGGGTGCGGATACGGTAGCCTTCGATGCTGCTGGAGTTGTCCCGGAACGCGATGACGCTGTTGGCGGGGTTGACCTGGAGTGGGCGCTGGAGGATGGCGATGAGGTGGTCGGGCGCCTCGTTCCCGTCGATGACGAGACGGCCCTTGAAGAACCAGTGCCTCGAGTGCTCGGAGTTGGACTGAGCGATGTCGAAGGCCTCCACCGACGTGGGGTCCCGCCCGATGCGGTTCCTGAAGAGATCGGTGTAGTAGTCCAGGTCCCAGTCGTCGAAGGCGAGCCCCATCTCCCGGTTCACCCGCTCCAGAGCGGCCCTCCCCTCCTCGCGGACCGGGATCTCGAAGACCGCGTCGGGGACCATCCCGGTCTCGAAGCTCTCCAGGGGAGTCGGGTACGGTGTCTCGGTCATGCGGTCGTGGACCAGCGCCAGGAACGCCTGCTCCTCCTCGGCGGTGAGGGGCGCTTCCCGCTCCAGGAGGAACCGTCGGGACCGTTCGATGCGCTGGATCCGCCCGAGCCCACAGGCGTGGCAGATCCCCACCGCGTTGGTGGACCACGCCGTGGTGAAGTTCATCCGGGGTCCCACCTCGAGGACCCGCCCTCCGGTCGCCCACGAGGCGGCGCCATTCGACAGGAAGCTCCGCTCACCGAAGCCATAAGGATCGAACGTCTCGGAGAGAAGCCATACCAGGGTCTTCGTCTCCTCCTCCCCGAGGGACGCGGACAGCTGGATGTTGTAGCAGGCTTCCGTCCGGAGGCCCTGCAGGGGCGACGTGAGGACGTCCCTCGCCCTGGCCAGGAGCTGCTGGGTTCGGGAAAACGAGAGGGCCGGCGTGCGGAAGAGGTGGAGGAGGCTCACGCGTCGCGGGTCTTCGGGTCGACGAGAAGGGTGGTCACGGCGGAGCCGCGCCCAAAGATAGGCAAAGGGGAGCTTCGGGGCTTCCCCGGGCACCCGCCCCCGCCCGCCACGGCCCGGATCAATTCGGGATCGAGTAGAACACCTCGCCCGACTCGTCCAGGAACTCCAGCCTCGGCACGTCGAGGGAATCCACCACGACCCGGAGGCGCGTACGGCTTTCGCTGTCCCGAAGCAAGAGGATCGCCGTGCCGTTCTGGCTCCCCAGAAACACGCGGTGGGCAGCGAGTCCCTGGCTGGCCATCTCCCGGAGGACCGTCTCGATGGAGTCCCGTTGGACTCCGGTTGCCTCCCGGCGGGCCAAAAGCAGCGGCAGCAGGTCTTCGATCGCTACGGTGGTGCTCCGGTCCCACACGTCGATGCCGGCGGATCGCCGCTCCCCGTCGTCACTGTAGCGCAGGCTAACGACCTGGTCCTGGCGGAACTGGTCGAACGTGATGCCACCCGAGGCGCCATACCCGTCCGCCGTGACGTCGCCCTGGTAGGTCAAGCCGCCCACCTCGTCGCCCCGCTCGTTGAAGAAGATCATGCCCGAGGCCGTGGTGCGGCCTCCGGACAGGTCCTGCGGGTACTCCGTTCCGCCGAACGTCGGACCTGGTAGCCGGCCCTGCCCGGCGATGGACAACGCCGGTGCGCCGCCGTCGTTCAGAACGTCGATGCGCTCGACCTCCAGGGTGTCCACGCGCAACGTGGCCGGAGGCCGAAAGGCTGCGAGGACCAGGACACCGATCGCGACGGTGGAGCCCACCGCCCAGAGCTCGAGAAACCGGAGCTCTCGGCGGAGCGAATCGGGGATGCCGTGGTGTGCCATGGGACTCTGCCTCCCGGGGTTGGGGATTCGAGCGGTGGGGGCGTCGTCAGGCATGCTAGCGTGCCAGTCCCAGCCCTCGCCAGCCGCGGCCGCCCACTCTGGAGCTGGTCACCGACCCCTCGAGCACCCGCGCGGCAGATCCTCAGGCTCCGGAGGAGGCCCGTCACCCGGCGATCCGGACCCGCCGGGACGAAGGAAAAGGCTGCACCAGGAGGAACATTTGTTCCCGCTCTGCCACGCCTCTCTCCGGCCGACGCGGGCTCTCGAAATCCCCAGATGGCGCGGCCAGCAAGCGCTGTCGGAGGTTGCGTTCCCAAAGGCTCGGTCCTGGTAGGGACCTTGCGAGAGTTGGATGGCGGATGCCTGTGCGGACCCTCCGGTGGCTCGCCGGCCTCGGTGGCGTCCTCCGGCGGTCCAGGTGCCAGGAGTCGATCTCGGCATCCGGGGCCGAAGATGGGAGATCTACATTATGTGGCATGATCGCGTGGTCCGCCTGGCTGGTGCCGCTGCGCTGACGCTTTCGACGCTTTCCTGGTGGGCGTGTACTTCGTCCTCCCAGCTGTGGGCCGACGGGGCTCAGGATGGTCCCGCCCCAAGGGGGGCCCTCCTCACCGTCGAGAACCAGCACGTGCAGGACATGCGCGTGTACCTGGTCCGAGGATCGACCCCGATCGCCCTGGGCTCCGTGAGTACGATGGAACGCCGGACCTTCACCATCCCGACCTCCGTGCTCGGCAACAGCGGGAGCATCCGCTTGATGGCGGACCCCCTGGGCTCGCGGGGCACGTTCACCTCGGACTTCATTCCCGCCAACCCCGGCGACCACGTGCGCTGGACTCTGGCGCCCAGCCTCGCGCTCTCTCGCTTCACGGTTCGACGCCTCGTGGGAGGATGAGGTCTCAGGCCCTGTCTCCGGGCCGTCCTCGGGGATTCTCGCGATCGCGGTCAGGTGCGGCGGGGGTACCCTCGCCCCCCAATCCTCCAGCGCCGCACCGCCCCCTTCCATCGCCTGGCCTCGAGTCCAGACCGTAGCGGCTGCTCATCGTAACCAGCATCCGGCTGCTCCTTGTTTCGATGCCCGTCGGCGTGCCGTACGGGAATTGCGGAGGGCCTGAGCCACCTCAGGGGTCGGTCGTTGGCCGCAGCTAGGGGGTCGGATTGGTGTATCGGAAGGGGGATCCGGCCTTCTGAAGCCCTTGTGGCAGGAGACGACGATGAGCGTTGCTGAGTCCTTCGGCCGTTCCGGGTTCGCCCGGTTCATCAACACTTCGAGCGGTCGAGTCGCTCGGGTGGTCGTTGGCGCGGTTCTGATTGCATGGGGGTATCTGTGGCTCGACGGCACAGCGGGCATCGTGCTGATCGTGGTGGGGCTGATCCCCCTGGTCGCGGGCGCATTGAACCTGTGCTTGATCAGCGCGATGCTCGGCGGCCCGATCCGGGGCGACGAGGTGGTCGCGAGGGTGCCCTGACCGCGCCATCGACCCGCCGGCGCCCCGTTCTCTGGCGCCCGGCTTTTTCGCTCGAGTCCCTCCGCAGGTTGCTTGATCTGCGCATGGGAAAAGAACACACGGGAATGACAAGGAGCGATTCGTGAACGGGAAGTGGATGGTATGCGTGACGGCTGGAGTGCTGGTGGCGTGTGGGGGCGATGCGATGGTCGAAGCGCCCGGGAGCATGACGGTCGAAGGACTGGCCGAGGGGATCCGTACGCTCGCGTCGGACGAGTTCGAGGGGCGGGGGCCGTCGAGCCCCGGAGAGGAGCGCACGGTCGCCTACCTCACCGAGGAGTTCCGGCAGATCGGTTTGGAGCCCGGGAACGGGGACCGCTACGTCCAGGACGTCCCCCTCGTGTCCATCACGGTCCAGGGAGCGCCCGCGCTCGCCGCTCAGGCGGATGGCTCCCAGCAGGAGTTCGCGTTCGGGGACGAATGGGTGGGATGGACCAAGCGGGTGGTGGATCACGCGACCCTCGCGAATTCCGATCTCGTGTTCGTGGGATACGGTGTGGTGGCGCCGGAGTACGGGTGGAACGACTACGAGGGGGTGGACGTGCAGGGGAAGACGGTCGTCATCCTGGTCAACGACCCGGGCTTCGCCACCCAGGACCCGGATCTGTTCAACGGGAACACGATGACCTACTACGGGCGCTGGACCTACAAGTTCGAGGAGGCGGCCCGGCAGGGAGCCCGAGGCGCCCTGATCGTGCACGAGACGGAGGCTGCCGGATATCCGTGGGAAGTCGTGCGGAGCAGCTGGACGGGACCCCAGTTCAGTCTCGCCTCACCGGACGACAACATGGGGCGAGTCGAGGTGGAAGGGTGGATCTCTCTGGATGTGGCGCGCCGGATCTTCGAGGTGGCGGGAGAGGATCTCGAGGCAGCGACGGCCTCGGCGACAGCCCGGGACTTCACACCCGTCGAGCTGGGGACTGCCGTGTCGACCTCGCTCCCAAATACCCTCGAGCGCTCCAGCTCTGCGAACGTGATCGGGCGACTGGCCGGTACCGACCGCGCAGACGAGTACGTGCTGTATATGGCCCACTGGGACCACTTCGGTCGCGACCCGAATCTCGAGGGTGACCAGATCTACAATGGAGCGTTCGACAACGCGACGGGGACGGCAGGGCTACTCGAGCTCGCGCGGGCGTTCGCGTCCCTGGATCCGCGGCCGAGTCGCTCGCTGCTCTTCCTCGCGGTGACTGCAGAAGAACAGGGCCTGTTGGGCTCAGCATATTACGCGCAGAACCCGGTCTACCCACGGGCCAAGACCGTCGCCGCCCTCAACATGGACGGTCTGAACGTGGATGGCCCGATGCGGGACATCACGGTGATCGGGTACGGCAACTCCGAGCTGGACGGCTACGTGGAGGAGGCTGCGGCGGAGCAGGGACGGACGGTTCGGAGTGATCCCGAGCCGGAAAAGGGATACTACTACCGGTCGGATCATTTCTCCTTCGCGAAGGAGGGGATCCCGGCGCTCTACACCGACGCGGGGGTGGACCACGTCGAGCACGGCGAGGCGTGGACGATGGAGCGCCGGGCCGAGTACACGGCGGAGCGATATCACAAGCCCAGCGACGAGTACGATCCCTCGTGGGACCTGACTGGAGCGCTGGAAGACCTGCAGCTGCTGTTCACGGTCGGCTACCGTCTGGCGACCTCGGACGCGTTCCCGAATTGGCGGGAGGGAACGGAGTTCAAGGCGAGGCGGGACGAGGAGATCGCGGGCGGGCGATGAGGCTCGGGGGTTCGCTCGGCTCTGGGCCCTGACGATGTCACTGCCATCGAGACGCTCGTGTCCGGGCGGTGCCGCGTGCTGCATCCTCGCAGTGCTCTTCACGCCGGCCTGCGGGACCGATCCGTCGCCGATACCTGTGGCCGTTCGCGACAGCGCCGGCGTGCGCATCGTGGAGCACGGACCCCTCGCCGCGCCTCTGCCGATCTGGACGCTCCACGAGCCGCCGGAGGCGATCATCGGTGGAGAGGGTGGAGGTTTGGCGCATCAGCTGTCCACGGTGGTCGGCGCGGTACGTCTCTCGGACGGGCGGATTGTGGTCGCAGATGCCCTGAGCCGGGAGGCCCGGTACTTCGACGAGAGGGGGAGGTGTGGCGGAGTTTCGTGCGCTCACCTCGATTGGGACCTTGAGGCGCATCGTGCGTTGGGAAGCCGAGCCTGACCCCGTGACCGCGGCCGACGGACAGGCTTTTCGAAAGGAGGTGTTCGACGGGCTGCGCCAACCAGAACGCCAGAATCCCTTCTACGAGCGCTGGCTCGCGGAAGTGGAGTTCCCGCAGGTCAAGACCGTCTTGGCGCCGCCGTTGCCGAGGTTCACGTTCCGGGGGGGCTCAAGATCGTACACGCGGATGATCGTCACCTGCTCGGTGTGGCGGTGAATGACCTCGACGTACCCACCGTGCGGTCCTATCGGATCGTGAGGTAGACAAGGGACCTCAGCCCGGGCGGGCCCCGCGGTCGATACGTCGCGCCCGGCGGGCCGGTGATGTAGAATCGGGCTTTTCCCTCCTGGGGCCGACTGCCCATGTCCGACTCCGACACCTCGTCTGCCAGCGCCTCCCTTACGGGCCGGATCTTGAACGCCCTCGGCCTCCATCGCCGCGAGCTACGGGCCTGGGCCATGTACGACTGGGCGCTCTCGGCGCAGGAGACGACCATCGCGGTCGCCCTGTTCCCCATCTTCTTCCTTCAGTTCGCGGCGGCGGACCTGCCCGACGGCGTGGGTCCCCAGCTCATCGCCTACGGCAACAGCGTCTCGATTCTGCTCGTGGCTCTCCTCTCCCCGGTTCTCGGCGCCATCGCCGACTTCGCGGCGGTGAAGAAGCGTATGCTCGCGGTGTTCATGGCAGGTGGGGCGTTGGCTGCCGCCGCCATGTTCCTGATCGAGCGGGGCGATTACTTCCTCGCCATGGTGCTCTTCGTGCTCGCCAGCGTGGGAGCGCAGGGCAGCCGGGTGTTCTACGAGTCGCTCCTGCCGCGCATCGCCAGGGAAGGGGAGGTCGACCGGGTCTCGACGGCCGGGTACGCCATGGGCTATGTGGGGGGCGGGCTTCTCCTGGCTCTCAACCTGGCGTGGATCCAGCGGCCCGAGTGGTTCGGTCTGCCGTCGGGTCCGGACCTGACGCCTGCCGAAGGCTCGCTCCCGGCGAGGCTCGCCTTCCTGTCCGTGGCGGTATGGTGGGTGCTCTTCTCCATCCCCCTTTTCCGGCGCGTGCCCGAGCCCGACGTCGCCCTCGAGGCGGACGAGTCGGCGGGGATGAACCCGGTGCGCGTCGGCTTCACCCGACTCGTCGAGACGTTCCGCGAAATCCGGGCGTACAAGCAGGCATTCCTGATGCTGCTGGCATTCCTCATCTACAACGACGGCATCAGCACCATCCAGAAGATGGCGACCACGTACGGGACGGAGATCGGGCTCGCGGACACCGACATGATCCCGGCGATCCTCATCGTCCAGTTCGTGGGCATCCCGTTCACGTTCCTCTTCGGGCTCCTGGCCGTCCGCCTCGGCGCCAAGCGCTCGATCTTCGTCGGCCTCGCGGTGTTCATGACCGTCAGCATCCTGGGGTACAACCTGCGGACCGCCACCCATTTCTACGCTCTGGCGCTCCTGGTGGGGCTCGCGCAGGGCGGGACCCAGGCCCTGAGCCGATCGCTCTTCGCCACCATGATCCCCAAGCACAAGTCCGGCGAGTTCTTCGGCTTCTACAGCGTGTTTTCCCGCTTCGCCGCCGTGTTCGGCCCCGTGGTGTTCGCCGCCGTGTACGGCGCGTCGGGATCCAGCCGCAACGCCATCCTGTCGATCATCGGGTTCTTCATCGTAGGAGGGGTCCTCCTGGCGTTCGTGGACGTCGAGAAGGGCAAGCGGCAGGCCCAGCAGGTGGAAGCGGCTCTCACCGTGGTCTGAGGAGGCTGGAACCAGGCGGCGCATGGAAGCGTACCGCCTGAAGGAAGCCGCGTGACCGTGAAGGGCGGTACCGATGCAGGTACGTCTCAACCTCCTGGCAGCCCTGCTGGCCCTGATGGCATGCGGGGACACGAATCCCACCGGTGCGGTCGGCGATGTTCTTTCTCTGACCACCGTCGGGGGTGACGAGCAAACGGGGACGGTGGGCACGCGACTGCCCGAGCCGGTTACCGTCCTCGTCCAGCGGAAGGACGAGACGACCGACTTCAAACCGGCCGAAGGGGTGGTGGTGACGTTCGTGGTGACCGACGGTGGAGGAAGCGTGGACGTCGGGACGGCCCTCACCGACGAGAACGGGCTGGCCGAGGACCACTGGACGCTGGGCCCCCAGCCGGGCGTCAACGAGTTGGAGGCGAGGGTCGCTACCGGAGAAGGTCAGGCCGCGGTCCACGCCGTGTTCACGGCCAATGCCGAGCCCCTCCCTCCGACCTTTGTCGATCCGTCCCCCATCGCGGCGGGCCAGTCGCACTCCTGCGCCCTGGACTCGGGAGGGGTCGCGTACTGCTGGGGGCGGGGCACGTCCGGGCAGCTCGGCGACGGGGGCAACGCCAACCGGAGCGTTCCAGGCCGGGTCGCGGGGACGGAGGTCTTCGTCAGCGTCGTCGCAGGAGGGGGTCATACGTGCGGGTTGGACGGGTGGGGCACCGCGTACTGCTGGGGGCGGAACGACGCGGGACAGCTCGGTGACGGCACGGTGGTCCACCGCAACGTTCCCACGGCGGTCACGTCGGCCCCGGCCTTCGTGTCCATCACCGCCGGCAGTGATCACACCTGTGGGCTGACCCCGAGCGGAAGCGCCTACTGCTGGGGCCAGAACGACGCGGGGCAGCTCGGCGACGGCACGACGACCCAACGGAGCGTCCCGGTCCAGGTCCTCGGAGGAGTGACGTTCACGAAGATCAGCACCGGTGATTCGCATAGCTGCGGGTTGGACGTGGCAGGAGGGGTGTACTGCTGGGGGGCCAACGGATTCGGCCAGCTCGGCGACGGATCGAGCCGCCAGCGGAGCGTGCCCACGCCCATGCTCGGGTCGAGGACGTTCGTGGCCACGGTGGGCGGGACCTGGCACACCTGCGGGCTGGACGCGGCGGGGTTGGCCTACTGCTGGGGTGACAACAGCGCGGGTCAGCTCGGAGATGGAACGCTGACGAACCGTCCGTCGCCGGTGCAGGTGGTCGGATCCCAGCGGTTCGGCGCGCTCGTCTCCCGCTCTCTTCACACCTGCGGAATCGAGGAGAGCTCCCACGAAGCGTACTGCTGGGGGCGGAACATCGACGGGCAGCTGGGTGACGGGACGACATTCAACCGAACCGTACCAACGGCAGTCTACGGCGGTCGACCCTTCCAGGCCCTGGGGACGGGGACCCGGCATGGCTGCGGGATCGCCGAGACCGGCGAGGCCTTCTGCTGGGGCCACAACGACTACGGGCAACTGGGTGACGGCACGGTGGCCCGGCGGCTCGTCCCGACCCGGGTGCTCAACTGGCCACCGTCGCCGGAGTGACCATGCCGATGGATCCTCAGCGCAGAGCGTGCATAGTGGTATGGAAGGGAGTCGTGCTGGCGCTGCTCGCCACACCCTTACCCCTCCAGGCCCAGGAGGACACGTCGGGGTCAGGGCTGTACGTCGCCGTGTCGGCTCTTCGGGTCTCGTTGTACCGGGGCGATGCGACCGTGGGCCCGGTGTCGAACCTGGGCTGGGCAGGCACCGTGGCTGCGCGGTCACCGGCCAACCTGGGGGGTGAGCTGTTCGTGACTTTCCTGCCCGTCGGCAGGGATCCCTATGACCGGGCGCCGCAGCTCGTCACTGTCGGGGCGTGGGCCACGCTCAGCCTGAGCCCACACCCACGCCGGGGCCTCGACGTGTTCGGCGGCGCAGGCCTGGCCTATCTGGGGGTCCGGGGCTGGCCGGACTTTTCGGGATGCACCCCGGAGGTCGGGTGTTTTCTCGAGGGGGGCCCGAGCTTCGAGAACGGGGATTCCGCCGTTCCCGTGGTAGGGGCGGGGATGACGTACTCGCATCGCCCGGTCGCGGTGCGAGCGGATCTTCGGTGGATCCCTTCCAGCGACCACGCCGGGCAGAGCACGATCCAGACGGGGTTGGGGGTGGCCCTCGTTCTCCGGTAGCGGGGTGTCGGGAGCCCGCCTCCCCTATGCACCGCTCATGCGTGCCAGCTCGGCCTCCGCGGCGATGTAGCCGAACGCAGCCCACTGACTGGCACCGCTGAGCACGCGTTCGAATACGCTGCGGGCCGTGTCCGCGTCCCCCTCGAGAAGGTACCACGCACCGACCCCATAGCCCGTGGTCGTGCTGGCCAGGGTCGCCTGGGCGCCGGCCGGGCCGATGAGGTCCTCGGGTGAGCGCTCTCCCTTGTGGAGGAGAAGGAGATCGAGGTAGCCCCCGCTCTCGATGACCTCCATGTCCGGAGTGATCCCGGCCAGCACGGACCGGGCCTCCTCGAACCGACCCAGGCGCTTCAGCGTCATCGTGCGCCAGTACGCCGTCGCCACCTTGCTGTCCGGGTGGACCGAGACGCGGGCGCAGGCCGCATAGGCATCCGCCGCGGCTTCGAACTCTCCCTTCAGGTAGTAGGCGAGCCCCAGGTGATACCAGATGTTGAACTGCAGCGTGCTGGTGGGGATGCCCAGGGCGTTGGGCAGGCCGTCGGGCTCCACCTCGTCTGGCTGTCCGGCGGTCAGCTCCGCCGCCCGGCGCAGGTCGGCGATGGCGTGATCCAACTCCCGGATGCTCACGTAGCGGTGCCCCCGATGCCGGTACAGACGGGCGTCGTCGGGATGCAGGGTCAGCGCGCGCGTATAGATGTCGATGGCACTCCGGTATCGGCCCAGGTACGCGGTGCGACGGCCCATCCAGATGAGCGCCTCGGCGTCGTCGGGGTCCCGCGCCAGCGCCTCCTCGGCCTCTCGGTAGCGGGCCAGGTACTCGGTGCGTACGTCGTTCGGCAGCGCCGGCGGAACGAGCGTATCCCCCAGAAGCGACACGGCCTCCGCCGCGCCCGCCAGCGGCGTGATTGCTCCCGGGTCCCCGGACGGGCCGGCGTGGCGTAGCGCCGAGGGAGCGCAGGCGCTCCATGCGAGGAGGGCCAGGAGAAGACTGGCCACTTCGGCACGAGCGAGGCGGCGCGTCGAGGGGCGGACCATGGGAGGCTTCCGGATCATGGGTGCGTGACACCTGGAATAGGCCGCGGAATCCTCCCCGAAGCAACGGCGGCGATGTCGCGTCGACGCGACATTGCGTGCCCCCGTGCGGGGCGCCTATGGTGGCTGTCCGGCGCAGCGATTGGCTGCCCCCGTGATCGACGTTCTGGTCCATCGCCAAGCCTCCTCCCACTCACCCCCCAACCAGGAGGACCTGATGAGACGCCTCTCGTTACTCCCCATGCTGCTGGTGCTCGTCTCGTGTGGAACGGACGACCTTGCCGCTCCCGCCCTTCCCGACGTGCCGTCCTTGGAGAGCTCTCGTGCCGCGAAGGCACCCCGGTTCGTTGCCACGAAAGAGATCGAAATCGCGCTCCGTTCCCTGGCCGCGGAGCTCCAGGCCACGTATGGCGAACGTCGCGCATCGCCCGTCCGCGCGGACTGGATGGCCGGTCCGGGAGGGCTTGTGAAGGGGAACACGGTGCTCTTCGCGGACGTCGGCAACAAGCAGCTGGGCATCGAGTGGGTTCCCGGGGACCCGAGGCGTCAGGGCCGCCATAACGTGACCTATGGCGTCGTCCCGACGGCTCCGGATGGCCTGACTCCGGACCAGGTCATGGCCGCCGCCGATAGGGCCATGGCGACCTGGGCTACGCAGACGTGCTCCATGGGCCTCGACATCGTGAAGACGTCATTCGCAGACCCGACGGTCGACATCCTGCATGTCGGCTGGGATGACCTGCCGCCTCCCGTTCTGGGCGTCACGATTCCGTTCGCCTTTATTGACGAGACGGGTGCGTTCACCGACATCGATCGCGACGGAGCGGTCGACTACGCCTTCGCCGCCATCGTGTACAGCAGCAACTACGCCTGGGCGATCGATGGAAACATCGATGTCGAATCCATCTTCCTGCACGAAGCCGGGCACGGCCTGGGACAGGCCCACTTCGGATCTCTCTTCCAGACGTTGTCCAACGGCTTCTATCACTTCGCTCCGCTGGCGGTGATGAACGCAGGCTACACCGGTCCCCTGCAGCGCTTGTTGGGCACGGACAAGGCGGGGCACTGCGCCCTGTTCGCCAGCTGGCCCAGTCGTTGACGGGGTCGGTGCGATAAGCTCCTGGCCGCCACGGGCCTCACATCCCTGGCGGACCCCCTGGCGCGTTGCTCCGGCGGGGGCGGGGAACGGAGTCGGCCCGCGAGGCGCGTGGAGCCTCCCGTATCCCCCGTGCGGCCGGAGTCG
>JARRLD010000034.1:0-17617 GCA_037387345.1 Gemmatimonadota bacterium | reverse complement strand
GATCTCTTTCCTGGGTGGCGCAGCCATCGTCTTCGGCCTCCTGCTGGTCCTGGGAGCCGTCGGCCTCGGGTTCGCCGTGAAGAAGACCGTCGACCGCGTCCAGGGTCTCGCCCAGGACATGGTCCAGCAGCTGGACATCCAGCCGGCCCTGGTGGCCGCGGAGATGGCAGACCGCCTCCGGCTCCACGCCCGACTCGCCTCGGCGGACCCGGTGGAGGGAGTGGCGTTCCTGGAGAAGCTCGACCCGGGGGATCCCGCCGAGGCCCTGCTCCGGAACATGGCCGAGGGCATCTTCACGACGCCGGGTGGGAGCCCGGATCTCCAGGCAGCTTCGCGGGAGGAGGGGGAAGGCAGGTCGTTCGTCATCGACGCCGACGGTGAGGAGGTCCGCTTCGACCTCGAGCGGCACCCCGACGGAGGATCCCTCGTCATCGAAAGTGACCAGGGTCAGGTGCGATTGAACCTGTCCCGGACCGAGGATGGCGGCTTCTTGACCGTCGACTCGAACGACGGTCAGGTCCGCTTCGACCTGATCCGTACCGATGAGGGGGGCTACCTCACCATCGATTCCGACGAAGGACAGATCCGCTTCGACCTGATCCGGGGCGAAGGCGGGGGCGAGCTCCGTATCCGAAGCGACAACGGTACGCTCCGTCTCGCGCTCGGGACCGACGCCGACGAGATGCCCCGCTGGGTACCCCGCCCGGACGGTACGCCCGCCTCGCCGGAGCGTGTCTATTCCCTCGCCTCCGACGAAGGATTCCTGGGTGCTGTCGCCTGGGAGACGGATCGATCTCCCGAGGCCGTGATGGACTTCTACCAGAACGTCCTGCAGGACCAGGGATATGACTTCCGCGCGTCCCATCGCCTCCACGGTGATCACGTGTCCCAGCAGTCCCTCTGGGCCAGGAACGAGGACAGCGGACGCATCGTCTTCGTCGTGACCCACCAGGATCAGGGGGATACGCGGGTCCTTCTCGGCTACGGCGAAAAAATCTGACGGGTAGACGGAGGCCTCCCGAACCCGAGGGGTCAGGTCTGCGGCGGCCTGCCCCCTGGGCTCGTTCCCCAGCGGGCCCTACTGACTCCTCAGGGCCCGTACGGGATCCACGGCGCTGGCCCGCCTGGCGGGTACGTAGGCGGCCAGCAGCGCCACACCTGAGAGAATGGCGGGAATGGCGGCGAAGGTCACGACATCCGTCGTACCGATGCCGTACAGGAAGCCTGCGATGGACCAGGTCACCCCAACGGCCAGCAGGATACCCACCACGCTCCCGATGACCACCAGTCGCATTCCCCCGCCTACCGCCATCCTGACGACGTCGCTTGCGGACGCCCCCAGAGACATCCGGATGCCCAGCTCCCGCGTGCGCTTGGACACCGCGTAGCTCACCACCCCGTAGATGCCGATGGAGGCCAGTGTCAGGGCCAAGCCGCCGAACACCGAGAGGAGCAGGGCAGCCATTCGGGGTGGAAAGAGCATGATGGCCAGGTGGTCGTTCATGGTTTTGGCGTCCATGACCACGACGTCGGGATCGACCTCTCGCAGGACTCCTCGAGCGACCTCCAGCAGGTGGGGCCCCGTCCCCCGTCCCCTGACCACGATCTGCATGCCGGGAACCGCGAGCTGCCCGTTCAGACCGTACACGTACGGCCGCGCTTCCTCCCCCAGAGTGCGGACCTTCACGTCGCCCACCAGGCCGACGATGCGGATCGGATCACCTACCGAGTTCTCGATCACCCTGCCGATGACCTCCTCCCCGGGGAAGAAGCGGTCGGCGAAGGCCTGACTCACGACGGCCACCTCGTCTCCGTCGACGTCGGCCTCCCGGAAGTCCCGACCACGCAGGAGGGGAATGCCCATGGCGTCGAAATACCCGGGGCGCACCGTGGCGTTGTCGATGTCGTGATCCCCGTCAGGCGAGTCGGAAGGATGGCCAGGAATCACGTAGCCGCGAGTCTGGATCCCGGCCCCCAACGGGATCAGGTCGGCCTGAGCCACCGCATCGACGTCGGGATGGGCGAGAAGGCGCTCCTCGAGGGTGCGGTAGAAGGCGTCCCGCTCCTGGTTGGTCTCGTACCCCGACATCTCCGGCATGGGCCAGAGGACGGCCGCCGGGCCGGTGTCGAACCCGGGGTCGATATGCTGGGCCTTCTGGAAGCTCCGGACGAAGAGCCCCGCTCCGATGAGCAGAACGAGCGAGAACGCCACCTGAACCACCACGAGACCGTTACGCAGGGTGAGCCGTCGGGGCCTACCCCCACCCGTCCCCTCGTCCTTGAGGGTCGGCGCCACGTCCGGGTTGGTGGCCTGCAGCGCCGGGGCCAGGCCGAAGGCGATCCCCGCCGCGAGCGAGACTCCGGCGGTGAACCACAACACGGTCTGGTCCAGGGACACGTCGAAGCTCACGGGGATGGGCAGCGGAGGCTGGAAGCTCATGAGAAGTCCCAGAGTCCACTTCGCCAGCAGGAAGCCGGCGATCCCCCCCAGCCCGGCGAGCAGGGTGGTTTCCACGAGCAGCTGACGCACGAGCGCTGCACGACCGGCTCCCAGGGCAAGGCGCACGGCGATCTCCTTCCGGCGATCCTCCGCCCTGGCCAGGAGGAAGCTGGCCAGGTTGGCGCACGCGATGAGGAGGACGATGCCCACCACCGTGAGGAGCAGGCCCGCCACCGGCACCAGGGCCCGATCTACCAGCGGATGCAGCGCCACGTCCCCGGAGGCGAGCACGGTCATGGTGCGGAGCTCGTTGGTGTCCGGGTACCGCTCGGCCAGCCCGGCGGCGAAGGCCTTCACGGCACCGTCCGCCTGGGCGGGGGTCACTCCGGGCTTCAGCCGGCCCTTCAGGAACATGCTGCGGCTCTGGCGGCGTCCGAGCTGATCGGAGCCGGTGACGCCTCCCATGAGCTCGTTGGTCATCATCAGGGGCACGAACATGCTGGTGACCATGACCGGCATGGAGCCCGTGAACGCCTCGGGCGCCACGCCCACCACCGTATAGGGACTCCCGTCGAGACGGATGGTCCTGCCCAGCACGGAAGGATCGGCGGCGAACTCCTGCTCCCACGTGGTGTGCCCCAGAATCACGACCGCGTGGCTTCCGGGGGTCTGGTCCTCCTCCTCCAGGAAAGGCCGTCCCAGGGCCATGGGCACGCCGAGGACGTCGAAGTAGTCCCACGAGATCAGCTCCCCGAAGACCACCTTGGGCTCACCCCCGCGGTCCATCCGACTGATGAACGTCCGGGTCCCGACGACGCCGGCGAACACGTCCACGTTCTCTCGCAGGTCGCGGTAGTCGGGATAGGACGACGTCGCGTAGGGGTATCCGTCCGACTCCGACGTGTAGATCTCCACCAGCTGCTTGGGCGCTCGCACGGGGAGGTCCCGGAGGAGCACCGCGTTCACGAGGCTGAACATCGCGGTGTTGGCGCCGATCCCGAGCGCCAGGGAGAGGACGGCCACGGCCGTGAACCCTGGGGCCCGGATCAGTCTCCGCACAGCGTACTTCACGTCTTCGGGTCGCATGGGCATCATGCTCCACCGGTGCAAGGAATGGCGCGCCCGCCCGGCTCGACGATGCTCCCACGTGGGGCGCATGGACTCCAGCCGTCGGGACATGCGACGGAGGGCGAACCCCCGAACGGTCAGGGCCTGGCCCCAGAACCAGAGGTCTGCCTTCAGGCGTCGGCGGGAGGAGGCGACCCGGTCCCGGAACTCCTCTTCCAGGTCCCCGGAGATCGCCTCCGCCAGCTCCGGGGGCAGCTGCCCTCGAAGCAACCACGCCGCCAGTCGCGGGGGACCCGCGGAGAGCCTACCCGGCATGGGCCTCGTCTCCAGCCGGCACGCCTGTCCACATCCGCTCCCGGACGGCACGGGTGGCGAGCAGCGCCTCCTCTCCCTCGGGACGCACGGCGAAGTACCGCTTGGCCTTGCCTCCTCGCCTCCCGGTCGGCTCGCCCAACCAGGACCGGGCCAGCCCCTTTTCCTCGAGGCGCATGAGCGTCACGTAGATGGTGCTGATGGAGACCGACCGCCCCGCCTGCTCGATGAGCTCGCTCCGGATTCTGGATCCGTAGGCGTCCGTCCCGAGGCGAAGGACGGCCAGAAGGACGAGCTCCTCGAGATCACCGAGCCGAGATCTGCCGGCCATGAGGCGTACCTCCCGCAGGATTATTTTGACAAAGTCAATTAGACCTACGTGGCACGCCGTCGGGAGTTTCACGGGAGCCTCACGTCCGCCGGAGCCGCAAAAGGTCCGCCAGGGACGCAGGATCGGGAGCTTCGCTCGAGCCCTACGCGCTCCTGCCCTCCGCGGTTTCTGGCCCGGGAGTACCCAGGTCCCCGGGAGGGTCTGTCAGCCCTCCCTCGGGTCCGACATAGCCAGGGCCCGATCCTGTCTGGCCTTCCGGTCGGCCCGTACCGCTTCCCGGAACTCGGGGTATCGGGCACCCAGGATCTGCCCTGCGAACAGGGCGGCATTCACCGCTCCGGCCTTGCCGATGGCGAGGGTGCCCACGGGAACGCCCCGAGGCATCTGCACCGTGGAGAGCAGCGAATCGAGGCCGTCCAGGGACCACCCCTTCATGGGCACCCCCAGAACGGGAAGCACCGTCTTGGAGGCCATCACCCCGGCCAGGTGGGCCGCGCCGCCGGCGGCAGCGATGATGAGCTCGAGGCCCCGCTCTTCCGCGGTGGCCGCGTATTCCGCGCTGGCATCCGGCGTGCGGTGGGCCGAGAGCACCCGGACTTCGCTCGGAATGCCGAGCGCGTCCAGCGTGCTCACGGCGTGGGACATCGTATCCCAATCGGAGGACGAGCCCATGACGACACCGACGAGTGGCTTGACCATCGCTTCTCTCCTGCTTGGTCGGGCTGGAGCGCGGTGGAGGATCGAGGAAGGCGTGACGTTGTGTGAACCACAATCTGGGGTCAACCCCCTCTCGCCGCCCAACGGAGGGGAGCGCGAGGCCGAGGCGGGAGAATCACTTGTTCTTCTCCCCCGGATCGAGACATCTTGAGGTGCGTTGTTCCGGCCGGGTCCTTCCGGCCCCCGCCAACCCTCGGGAGGAACATTCCATGGTTCGCACGAGCCTCATCGCCGTATCGCTCCTGGCGATCACCGCGCCCCTGGCCGCCCAGAACCGCGTTGTCTGGTCGTCCCGTCGCCCCGACGCGCAACCGCCCCTTGGAGTTACGGCGGGACGCACGCTGGACGAGCGGGAGATCGAGCTACGGTATCGCTTCGAGCGGGTCAACTTCCGTGGCGTCTGGCTCGACAGCGACTCCCTGCCCCTCGACGTCGTGCTGGAGGACTACCCGGTAGCCCCCCTCACGCTGGAGAACACGACCCACTACGTCGGCGCGGCGTACGCACCGACCTCCGACCTCACCGTCATGGCCAACATGAGCTTCGCCCAGCGAACCAGGGAGCAGCTGAATGGAACCACCGGCGACCTGTCCATCGCCGAGATCGACAAGCTCGGTGATCTCGAGGTCAGCGGGCTCTACAAGGTCTTCGATCAGAATGGAGCGCGGGCGCACCTCCAGGTAGGTGCCGTAGTTCCCGTGGGGGCTTTCGACATCCAGGCCACCGACCCGCTGCCATACGACATGCGACCCGGTGGCGGGACATTCGCCGTGATTCCCGGGGCGACAGCGGCGGCGCAAAACGAGTTTGGCACGGTGGGAGCGCAGCTCAAGGGTACCTTCTACCTGGGAACCAACAGCATCGACTACACACCCGGGGATCGCCTGGACGGGTCGGCGTGGGCATCCTACCGGGTCGACGACCACTTCAGCGTCTCGGCACGAACCCGTTACCAGAGCTGGGGCGGATTCGAGGGTGCGGACCCGAGCCTCGACCCGTTGCGCGACCCCGGGAACGACGCGCCGTTCCTGGGCGGTCGGCGCGTCGACGTCGTGACGGGCGTCAACGTCCACTTGCCCGAGGACTCGAGCCTCGCCGGCCATCGGGTGTCCTTGGAGTGGATCTTCCCCGTGCACCAGCGGTACGACGGCCCGCAGCTCGGCGCGGACTGGGGCATCACCCTGGGGTGGCAGGCGTCGTTCTAGGCTACCCCCTACGCCCGGAAGGGGCGCCTCCCGACTCCGGGGCGCTCCCTCTCCCTGGTCTTGATCGACGCGAGCCCGGCTTCAGCCGGTCACCTCCATGAGGTGGTAGGTCCTCTTGCCCTTTCGTAGGACGAGAAACCGACCGCCGATGGCGTCGTCGGTCCGGATCTGTCGGTCGATGTCCGTGACACGGTGGTTGTTTACGTAGATCCCCCCTCCTTCGATGGCGCGGCGCGCATCTCCCTTCGACGAGGCCAACCCCGACCTGACCAGCAGCTCGATGAGCGGCGACCCCGCCCCCGAGAGAGCCTCGCGGGAGATCGTAGACGAGGGAACGTCGGAGAAGATGTCCTCCACCTCGTCGGCGTCGAGTCCGGAGATCTCCTCGCCGAACAGCACCCGGCTCGCCTGGATGGCGCCGGCCAGCCCAGTGTCACCGTGGGCGCGCCGGGTCACTTCCTCGGCCAGGGCGGTCTGGGCCGCTCGCTTGTGGGGCTCTTCCCTCACCGCCTCCTCGAGCTCCTCGATGTCCTGGAGGGACCGCAGCGAGAAGAACCTCAGATACCTGCCCACGTCGGCATCGTCCGTGTTGATCCAGAACTGGTAGAATCGGTAGGGAGATGTCATGTGCGGGTCGAGCCAAACGTTCCCCGCCTCGGTCTTGCCGAACTTCGTGCCAGCGGAATTGGTGACCAGGGGGAAGACCACGCCGAAGGCCTTGCCCCCGGCCATCCTGCGCACGAGGTCGGTGCCGGCGGTGATGTTTCCCCACTGATCGCTGCCCCCCATCTGCACCGTGCAGCCATCCCGACGGAAGAGCTCCACGAAGTCATACGACTGCAGGAGTGCGTAGCTGAACTCTGTGAACGAGATGCCGGACTCGTCGTTCTCCAATCGGCGCTTGACCGACTCCTTGGCCATCAGCTGGTTGACGGAGAAGTGCTTGCCGACGTCCCGGAGGAAGTCCACCAGCGCCAGCTCACCCAACCAGTCCAGGTTGTTCCGCATGAGGGCGGGGTTCGAGCGTGCTTCGAAATCCAGGAAGTGCTCGAGCTGCTGACGGATGCCCCGGGCGTTCTCGGCAACCATCTCCTTGGTCATGAGCTGTCGCTCGGCGGTCTTCCCCGAAGGATCCCCGATGAGCCCGGTCCCACCGCCGACCAGGGCAATGGGCGTGTGCCCCGCACGCTGAGCGTGGACCAGGCCCATGATGGGAAGGAGGGATCCCACGTGCAGGCTCCTGGCGGTGGGGTCGAAGCCGATATAGGCCGTACGAGGAGCCTCCATGAAGTGCTGGGCAGCCCCCTCGGTCGAGGCATAGAGCATGCCGCGCCAATGCAGCTCGTCGACGAAGTTCATCATGGGCTGGAAGGGTAGTGGGGAAGGCACGCGGGTCAAGGGTGCGAGGCCGAATGGTGCTGCGACGGCCCCTTTGGGGTAGTACGTTCAGTCATGCTCATCTGAACGGGGGGCGCCCATGTCCGAGTTTACCCATCGCCTGCCGCATCAGCCCTGGTCGAAGCCGAGTCGCAACGAGCAGGAGTACTTCCGCCGGAGCGAGTTCCGTCAGCGGATGGAGCTCGCCCGTCAGCGAGAGGCCGAAAGGGAGGAGGAGGAACGGAGGCTGTGGCTGGACAGCCACCGAAACCATTGCCCGAAATGCGGCAGCGGGCTGCAGCTCATGGAGTCGGGCGGCGCACGGGCCGACCAGTGCCCCCAGTGCCTCGGCGTCTGGCTCGACCACGAGACCTTCGACCGGCTGACCCATCCCGAGGAGAAGAACGCGTACCTGACGGGGGTGTTCCGGGAGATCCTCCTGCAGTTCACCACCGGCAGCGTGGAACCCCTCGGCGAGACCGATTGAGCTCGGAGGGGCGTCGCCCGTCCGGGCCTCTGGGGGACGGGCGTCAGCCCGTCAGGCGCTCCCGTCGCTGGGTCACTGCCCCGCTCTCCCGGTAGCGCTCGGGGACCTCGTCCAGCGCGGACCGTGCGGAATCGGGCATCTGGAGCAGCATGAACGCGTCGAACGCGTATAGCTGACGCCGGAGGATCAAACGCTCGTCCGTCGGTTCCACGTTGATGTTCCCCAGGGCCTCCAGCGCGGCGCGGCCATTGCGGCGATCCAGAAGGAGAGACTCCACGGCGAGGAGCTGGACCTCCACGCTCTCGGGAAAGCGGGAGGCCAGCTCTTCCACGAGACGCGCCGCTGCCTCGGGTCGGTCGGCCTCCCGGTCGATCCGGGACTGATGGTACAGACCCGCTCTCAGGAGGCGGGCCACGTCGCCCACGGTGTCTCCGGAGCGGAACCCCACGCCTCCAGCGTACTCGTATACGAGCTCGCCCCCGTGCTTCGCGGTGTGGTAGAGAAGGAATCCTCCGAAGATCCAGAGAACGGCCACCACGCCATGGACCGTCGTGGCCGCGAATCGCATGGTCGACGCCGCGGCGGCCCGGCGTTCTCCGGCTTCCACCGCCAGAACCGACGCGCCGGCGGCGCCTGCCCGCCACGCCAGAGCCACGGCGCCGAGCTCCAGCAGAAGCGCGACGGCGAAGAGGTTTCGTGTACGTTCTCCCAGCTCCTCGTGCTCCACCACAACGGCACGGGTGTCGGGGATGCGTTCCGCCGGCCCGTGGGCATCAGTCCCGGACCTGACGGCGGCAAAGGCCGCCACGGTCCCCACCGCGAGCAGGACGGTGGCCATGGGTCGGAAAAAGCGCGGCTTCCGGAGGAAGGCGAGCAGGTGCAGAGGCAGCCCGAGGAAGAGGCACGCCACGACGAAATGCACCATCCGGGGATGCCAGGTGCCGATGTCCGGGATCATCACGGTCTCCGAGGATGTGTCGGTTGTGGAATGCGCTACGCTACCAGGCGGAGACCGCCGGCGCGATGCCTCCGGGGCTCACCAGCCTGCCCTCTCACGGAGTCCGCTGATGTGCGCCTCATGATGGCGGCAGTGCCATCCGTATAGCTCCAGGAGCGTGTCCAGGGTCAGATTGGCGTCCATCTCCGGATGAAACATCGTCCGGTGAAACGCCCCTTCTGACAGGGTCCTCAGGAACGCCACCCATCGCCGGTGCAGGCTCTCGAGCAACGGCAGGGACAGGTCGAGAGGACCGGCGGCGGCATCGCCACACCGAGCCCACGCGTCCTGGTCGTAGGGGCGAATCGTGGGAACCTCCTCCGTCACGCCCAGCTTGAAGCGGACGTAGGCGTTGGTGTGCGAATCCACCAGGTGGTGCACCACCTGCCTCACCGTCCATCCCCCTTCCCGGTAGGGCGTATCGAGCTGCTCGTCGGATAGGCCCTCCACGGTCCTCCGGATGCGGCCGGGATGGGCCTCGATCCTGTCGATCAGCTCGCTCCGCTCGGAGGGGGTCAGGGGAGTCCCCTTCGGCGAGAACTCGCCCAGGGGATATCGGAGATTGTCAGCCATGTGTGCTCCTCACGATGCCGAGACGAACCGACCATGTAACAGGCCCGCCGCAGCGGGGCCAGACCCGACCGCCACGGGACGCTCCGGCATTGCCACGCGGGCCCTTCCCCCCCACCCTGCCGAGGCATGGGCGCTCACCTACGCTTCCACGATGTGATACGCCGCATCCCGCCCGGTCGGGTGGCCACGTACGGACAGGTGGCGGCCGCAGCGGGCCTCCCGGGCCGAGCCCTTCATGTCGGCTACGCCCTGGCTGCGCTCCCGGAGGATAGCGACGTCCCCTGGCATCGGGTGATCAATGCCCGCGGCGAGATCAGCCCCCGGGCGGGCGACGGCACCGCCGAGAAGATCCAGCGGTTGCTCCTCGAGTCCGAAGGGGTGTCCTTCGACCACTGCGGTCGAATCGACCTGGAACGCTTTCGTTGGGTGGACAAGGAGGAATCTAACTAGTAAAATAGATTTTCGATGGGTTCTTAGTTAATATTCCTTCAAAAATATCATTTGGAGGTTATGGAAGGCGGGGAGTTCCTCTTCGAAGCCGATGACGTGGCCCTGGATTTCGTCAACACCGGCATCCGGACTGCCCATGGCCCGGGTGACGCGCTCGCGGCTCCCCAGCGGGTGACGGCCTGGCTCCAGGAGGCGGGAATCCTGCACCCCGACGACGGACGACGCCTGGACCGGTCCCCGCCGGCGGCGCGCCTGTTGCTCGACGAGGGCCGGCGCCTTCGTCAGGCCATGGGCGAGGCCCTGGATCGGTGGCTGCGCGGGGCCCCCCCGTCCGCATCGTCCCTGTTCGCGGTGAACCGTTGCCTGGCGGCATGCCCGACGTACCTGGAGGTCCGAGCCGAAGGGCTGCAGCTGGCGATTTCGCGCGTCGGAACCCCGACGGACGTCTCCGGATACCTGGCCCCGCTGGCCCGGCACTTCGTGGACCTTCTCGTCGAAGGCGATCCGACCCGGATACGGGTCTGCGCCTCGGAGGATTGCGGTCTCTGGTTCCGGGACACCTCGAGGAACGGAAGCAGGCGATGGTGCTCCATGGCCCGCTGCGGCAATCGCGCCAAGGTGGCCGCCCACTACCGGAGGAAACGGGCGGCCGACAGCGTGGCGATTCGCTGACGGCTCATCCCTCAACGGCAGAGCCGAAACAAGCCGAAGGCGTCATGCGCCCAGACCAGGTCCGTGGATCCGAAGCCGGCCTGCCGGGCGGCCTCGAAGACCTCCCGGGCGGTGGGCGGGAAGTCGTGCTTCGTCTCCTTGGCGTAGTTCTGGCGGGAGACTTCCGCGGGGCAGCCCCGCTCGGCGCTGAACCGTTCTCGATAGGACCTGACCCGCGTTTCCACGGCGGCATCCTCGAAGCGCAGGAACTCGCCCCAGACGAAGATCCCGTCCGCGGACAGCCAGGATCGGATATGGGGCAACAACGCCTGCCGGTCCCCGGGACCCAGGTTGTGGAGGACGAGGGTCGAGACGACCACATCGACCGGGGCCTCCGGTTCATGGGAGCGGGCGTCGCCGTGGATCACGCGGGCTCGGGCTCCGTGACGACGAAGCCGCTCCTCGACGCGGAGGGCCATGCCTGCCGAAGCTTCCACTGCGGTCAACGACACCTCGGGGAGCCGATCCAGCAAGGTCGCGCTCAGCCCACCGACCCCGGGGCCCAGCTCGATGACCGAGTCCGGGTCGGCTGCGAGAACCACGTCCAGGGTCCAGTACAGGAGGTCGTCGTACCGGGGAACCAGCGTTCGGATGAGGGCCTCGTAGTCGGCGGCCAACCGATCGTAGAAACCATCCTCCGGGTCGCTCATGGAGGGATCATACGAAGGCGGCGCCTCGCCCGCAGGGTCGACGACGCCAAGCGGGGTGCGGACGGGCGGACGGGGTGTCCGTCACAGGGCCGGCATGGCGTACCGCTCCAGGTAGTTCAGATCGAACTCGTCGTAGGTCACCACGTAGATCGTCGCCTGGCCGAATCCGACGATGGTACCGTCCTCCGGAAGCGTGACGCTGCCCACCAGATCGCCGTCGGCGCCGAACACGTCGTACAGAGCCGGCGCACCTGCCCGTCGGTGTCGCCTGACCCATGCTCGCCCCTGGCCATCCACGGGAATCCGCCCCTGATAGAACGGGGCCATGACGTCGGGCCATTCGTACTGGTCGATCTCCCGCCGGCCACCTCCGGCCCCCCCGCGCTGGAAGCCCATCTGGACAGAGCCGTTCTGCACCATCACGCTGACCCCGATCCCGCCACCCGTCCGGCCCTGGGCGGCCACCCAGGCCTCCTTCTCCGCCGTACGGATGGAGACCGGCTCGAACGGAACCGACTTCCCCCGAGCCACGGATCCGTCGGGCCGATGCCATTCGACGTGGTAGTCGCCGGCCCGGGCGATGACCACGCTGCCGTCCGCCCCTACACCCCAGGCGTCTTCAGGCGAGAGGGGGATGTTGGAGATCTGCACGTTCCTGTTGTTCGCCCCACCCGACGTGCTCTGTTTCCGCTCGCCGAGCTTGAAGCTGGCCACGCGCTCGTGGCTCCGTGTCGCGCGGTCGATCCGGACGATGTCCGCCGAATCGGCGAGCGGTCCACCCAGGCCCCCCATCAGGCGGCTGAAGACGTGGCCTTGGCCGTCCACTCCCTGAGGCAGGGCCAGGACCAGCTCCTGGCCTGGCTGCCCCGGTTGGAAGTCGCTCATGGCGATGGGTGTTGTCGGGCCGAACGACAGGTCGGGCCCGAGGGCCACCAGACGACCGTTCCCCAGGTCCACCAGCAAGGTGGAATCGCCGGGCAGGGGCCACACGGCGTCGGGCTGGCGATACTCCTCCGGTCCCTGCCCTTCGGACCCGACCACGGTCCGCGTGCCGGCCTCGAGGTCTACCAGGAAGAGAGCCATCCCCAGGGGATCCGCAACCAGGACGCGACCGTCCGGAAGCTCCCTCACGGTCTGGACGGACCCGAAGTCCTCGGGGAATGACGCGGTCGGAGCGGTCAGCGCGACCTGGCCCCGGGTCGGGGAGGCGGTGACGGCAAGGACGCCCAGGGTCAGGGCGCAAACAGTGGGGGCGATACGTCGCATGTTCCTGTCTCGATGGGGCATGTCGTTCTCCGGGACTACAGCTGTAGATGCTCCGGGGTCGCCGTACGGTTGCCCGGGCCCCCGCCCCCGTCCAGGATGTTCAGCCACCCGGGCCGGTCGGCTCCGTCGCGAAGGCCCGGAGGGCCCGCAGCCATTCGCGGGTCATGGTCTCCACCACCCTCCTGCCCTTCTCGGGCGTGGCGAGCGTGGCATCCCCGAAGATGCCCGTGGTGCTGTACTGCGGGTCCTCCGGGTCGCGGGAAAAGCCCCCAGGCCGGTAGCCGGGCCCCGGCTCGCCGGCAGCGTTGCCGTAGTCCGTGGGTGCCAGGTCCATGCGAACCAGGTCGGGACGAAGCGCCAGGACCACGGACGTCTCCATCTCGTCGGCGTGACCGCCCGCGCGTTGCTCCGACAGCGCTTCCACCTCCGCCGTCTCGAGGTCGTCCCAGGACACCACCAGGGTCGCGACCCCCTCCTGGACGTGGATCTGCCTGGCGGCGATGGAGACGGGGAGACCGGTGGAGCGTGTGATGCCCGTGTTGAGGAACACCACGCGGCGGGCTCCGTGGCGCACAAGTGAGCGCGCCACCTCCTCCACATAGCGTCTGAAGAGGTCGGGGTCGGGGACGTTGGTCCCGGGAAAGTCTTCGAAAGCCGGAAACCATCCGTGGAGAATCGGCGGAGCCACCACGACCGGCAGCGAATCGACCGCCGCCTGCATCAGGTGCTCCAGCATGAGGCGGTCCGTGGCCAGGGGCAGGTGTGGGCCGTGCTCCTTCGCGCCACCGCCGAAGGGCACGATCACCATCGGGGCGTCCCGGATCCTCCGCTCGGCCTCCGGCCAGGTGAGGTCGCCCAGGTGGACACCCCGGGCCTGGGCTTCGACGGCCCGTGCGCCGGGGAGCGCCAGGAGACACGCCAGCACGGTGAGACGAAGAATCATGGGATCCGGCCTGTGTGGTGGCGTTGAACGAAGGCGCCATGGTAGCCCGAAGGGCGCCAGGCTGCCAGGCAGACCCGCCTCAGCGACGGGCCCGCCGGCTTCGCGATCAGGATCCCGTCGTTTCTCGGCCCTGCCGCCAGCGGACGTTGTGGGCTACCTCGCCCAGGTATCCTCCGACCAGCGCGATGACGAGGGCGACGGCGGCTGCCGCACCCGCGTCCGCCACGGACACGGGGATCCGGAAGCCGAAGAGCACGAGGACCGAGTCCACGACGATCACCAGGATCGCAGCCAAAGCCGGCTCCACGATGGTGACGCCCGGCGAGAAATAGCCGACGAAGGCCGCAGTCAGGAAGAAGCTGCCACAAAAGGCGAGGAAGACGCCCCGGGGCGAGATCCCGAACAGCGCGTGGAGCACGAAGACGGCGTAACAGTTCAGCATGACCCCGAGCACCGTGCCCACGGTCACCCAGGGCCATTCCACCCCTCCGGGATGCTCCTCGCGAGGAAGCGTGCCCTGCAGCATCTCGCCCACCCATCCCCCGGCCAGGGCCAGAAGCGGCCCCAGGACCAGGATCGCCAGGGACCATCCGACGGTGAGCTCGATGCCGAAGCCGCTTCGGAACACCACCATGCTCAGGAGGGCCAGAGCCACCCCGCTCACGCCGGGCTCCCGGACCGTCAGTCCAGGGGACTGAAATCCTACGAGTGCACCCATCAGGGCGAAGGTGAGTACTCCGATGAGGAGCGCCGCATCGGGTCGGGGCGGCTCGTCCCTGACGAGGGACACCAGCGTCGTGATGAGGATCGAGCCCACCACGATTCCGACGAGGACCCAGGTCCACCGGAAGCGCGTATTCGCGGTGTACGTCTCGGTGCGGGGTGACATGACCCCCTCCCCTGGAGCGGCTTACGAGCCACTCCTCGGACAGGATTCCATCGAAGCGGGCAAGTGCATATATACGCTCGTCGGCAGCGACGGGAAACGGGTCCGCGGGCTCGGCAGGCGCCGAGACGGCAGCCCTAGGACTACGGTCCGCCCCACGGCTTCTTCTGGACGCCTTCCACCGGCCGCATGGTGCTGGCCGGACGCGTCGCCTCCCGGGTCGCCAGGTTCAAGCGGTCGCCCGGGGCCAGGAAGTAGAACTTCCCCCCGTTGCCCACAGTGGACTGGTTGTCGTAAACCACCACGTAGGACTCCCCGATGACCTCGGCGTTGTCACCCCTCACGACGAGGGCCGTGTTCTCGTCGATTGCGATCCCCAGGAGCTCCGGATGGGCCTCCACCACCTCGATGAGGTCGAAGTGCCGGTTCCGCCGGAGAACGTGCTGGTCGATGCCCACGTTCGTCAGATACCCGAAGCCCTCCTCGTGGTCCCCCATCATGACGGTGTTCGTCTCCGTGTCCCCCCGCACGAGGTACGATCCCTGGATGGACGCGCCAGCGGACGAACCCCCGACGACACCGCCACGCTCGAGCACCGCCCGGATCGCCTCCTCGGTCCTCGTTCCTCCGTACGCGTCCACCAGTCGCCACTGCCGACCTCCCCCGAAAAACACCCCCGCGGCGTTCCGGAGCGGCTCGACGAACGCCTCGGTGTCGGCCACCTCGGGGTCGGTGGTGTGGAGAATCGAGATGTTGCGAGCCCCATTCTCCCGCCACGCGTTGAGCCCCTGATAGAACTGGTCGTATTCCTCACCGCCGCCCGCCGTGGGGATGTACACGATCGGTGCGTCGGGCCCACCTGCCAGCTCGATGAATCGTCGGTAGATCTCCGGCGAGCGCATCGCGCCGCCGACGACGACCAGGGAGCCCGACTCGGGGCCCACCTGTGGCGGACCGGCCCGCTGTTCCTGCGCAGCCGCAGGAAGGGTCGCCAGCACGAGGATGGGGACCAGGGCCCAAACGCCGCGCATGCACCGGAGATGCTTCAGGTCGGGGATCTTCACATCGTGCTCCTTGTCGCACTCGAGGTTGTCGTCAGTTGTCGGTTCCGTATACGAAGCGCTCCAGCTCGCCGTGGACTCGGCGCACCGTGGCAGCGGACGGCGGCGCGGTCACCGCCGATACACCGAGTGCCACCACGGTGTTGACCAGGAGCGCCCAGATTCCCCCGTGCATCCCCAGGGGATGGGGCACCGCCCAGAGGGTGACGTAGAGCACCCCCATGCTCGCGATGAGCCCCGCCAGGACGCCCGTTCGCGTCAGGGTCCGCCCGCCCGGAAAGCACACCCCGACGATGCCGGGCATGAGCTGAAGTGCCCCGGAGCCCGACAGGGTCACCAGGACCACCAGAAAGTCGGAGGTCCTCACCGACATCTGGTATCCAACGAACAGCAGGGCCACGACGATGACGCGGCCCACCCACACGTAATGCCTCTGAGATGCATCGGGTCGGATGTAGCGCTGGTACACGTCGCGCGTGAGGACCGTCATGTTGGCGTGAAGGATCGAATCCAGGGTCGACATGGCGGCCGCCGTGGCGCCGGCGAGAATGAGGCCCGTGAGCCACGCCGGGGCGAAGCGGAAGAGGAGCTCCGGAAAGACCTGGTCCGGGATGGCCAGGTCCGGCAGGACCAGGGCCCCGCCGAGACCCACCAGGGCGGCGGGAATGTAGAGGGTCATGAGGTAGATGGGTGTCGTGGCACCGAGGAGCTTCAGCGTGCGCGCGTCCACCGCGGTGTAGTAGCGGATCATCATGTGGGGCTGGAAGACGATCCCGAACGACAGCGTGATGGTCATCCCGATCCACATGCCGGGTGTGAAGAAGCCCCGTGGCCCGGGAAGGGACAGCAGATCGGGGCGCTCCGCCGTCACCTGTCGCCACAATTCGAGGGGACCACCGAACAGCTCGTGGGCGAGCACCAGCGCGCCGATCCAGACCGCGGCGTACATCCATACGCCCTGGAGCACGTCCGTCCAGTAGACGGCCCGAAGCCCTCCCGCCACCAGGTAGGCCGCCGCGACCAGGAGAAGCACGAAGGTCCCCACCTCGAAGGAGATGCGTCCTCCGGACGCCACGTTGATGATGTAGCCCAGCCCTTGAGCCTGGACCTGGATGTAGAGGATGGTGAACAGGACCGAGATGACGGCCACGGCCACGCGCACGGCCTCGGACTCGTAGAAATCCGCCAGCAGGTCAGCGGGGGTGATGTAGCCGAAGGCCTTGCCGAGCGCCCAGATGCGCGTGCCCAGGACATACGTGATGGCGCCGACCAGAAGCGTCCAGGTGCCGGCTGCCCAGAAGCCGATTCCATGAGAGTAGAAGAAGCCTCCGGAGCCGAGGAAGGCGAAGGCCGAGTGGAAGGTGGCCACCACCGTCAGGTACAGGACGACGAATCCCGCCTTCCTCCCGTACAGGAGGAAGTCCTCCAGGTCCACCGTCATCCGGCGGTTCGCCACGACCCCGAGGATGATCGTGGCCACCAGGTACAGGAAGATCAGCCCCGTGGCGACGAGCCAGGCCTCCATGCCTATTCCTTCCGGCTCACACGCCGCGTCGGTATGCCCACAGGAGCACGCCGATGAGGGCCACGTAGATGACGAAAAGGGACACGTAGAGGAAGGGCAAGCCCAGCACCTGGGGCTGCACCCGGTTCAGCACCAGGTGGGTCATGGGGGGCATGGCCAAGAGGAAGAGGGCCACGAAGGCGATCGTGGCGATGCGGCCGTCCCGGGTGCGCGGGACGAGATGGGGCCGGAAGCGGGGGGTGTCGTCCATGGCCGCCGAAGATGGGGCGCCAGGCGGGAGGGCAGCAAGCCGCGGCCCCATCCCCGAGGCCCTCCCTCGCGGGCCCCGGTGACGCACATTCGTGTCCTTCGGGAGTGACACCCCTCCCGCCCCGACGGTGGCCAGGCGCCGGCTTGATCGCGACAAGCTGTTATTGCATACGGAGTTGGGATATGCGACCGTCCCGGGCACAGGTCGTGCACTTCCCGGAAGTGAAACCCTTCTTCACGGGAGTGAACGATGAGACGCGGTGCGGGGACATGGCTCTGGGTGGCGGTGGGCCTGGCCGTTCTGGGCAGCGAGGCCGAAGGCCAGCGCCGGCGTGACTACGGGGAACGAAGGCAACCGACAGCACACTT
>JARRLD010000033.1:0-29659 GCA_037387345.1 Gemmatimonadota bacterium | reverse complement strand
TCCAGGTCGGAGCCGTCTCCGGAGACGGCGTCCACGAAGAAGCGGGGAAACTCCGTGGCGTTCCTCTCCCGAGCCGTGCGGGTCGCCGCGACGATGATCCGGTTGGGCCCGGACAGGGGCGCCACAAAGCCCCCACTGGCGCTTCCTGTGTGGACCATGGCCACGGTCTGGGTGTGGAAGGCGCCCAGGGCCCCGGAGAGGTCCTCGGCGGAGAGGTCGGGCCCCGGTAGGTTGAACCGCCCCTCGTCCCCCTGGGCCGTGCCGTGGCCGATGAGGATGAGGAGCACGCGATCGCTCTCCGCCGCGCTCCCGGCCATCTCCTCCAGAGAAGCCAGGACGTTCTCCCGGGTGGAGCGCGCACGGGCCACGCCCGGAGCCATGTCCGGGCGCTCCGACAGGACGGCCACCCTGTCGGCGGGCAGGTGGTACCGGCCGATGAGGGATGAGTGAAGCCGCGCTGCCCAGTCCGTGAACCGCTGTCGGTACTCCTCCGTACCGCCCAATCCGGATACGATGAGGACGTGGGTCTCCTGGGCCGACAGCGGCGGGGGCGCGGCGTTCGGGACCGCCCACGCGGCGGAGAGGAGGAGGAACAGCCCGCCGCCGACCCCCCTCATACCAGTCCCCTCATCCGCCGGTAGCCCCACTCGGTTCCCAGGACGAGAAACATGGCCAGGAACAGCGCCGGCATGTCCCACAGGTCCCGTTCTTCCACGAGGGTCACGCCCGCTCCGGTCACGGTGATGTCGTCGGCGAGGGAATCCACGGTCTCGGGCGTGTAGAACTGTCCCCCGGTCTCCTCGGCGATGCGCCGAAGGAGGGACGTGCGTCGTCCGGCGCCGAAGTACTCCTCCTCGCTGGGTCCCACGTGCAGGTGGGTCACATCGCCACCCAGCGGCGCTCCAGCACGGGACGCGCTCACCTCGATCTCGTACTCGCCCTCATGCTCGGGCACGATCTCCATGGTGTATTCGCCGTCCCGCTCCACGGTCCATTCGGCGGGCACCTCCGACACGCCGCCCAGAGGGTCGGTGACTCGGACCACGACGTCGGCGTCGTTGACCTCGATGTGGGTGGAATCGCCCACGGTCGTGACCAATCGCACGGGCTCGGAAGGCTCCACGCTCTCCACCTCCAGGTTCGCGGCCACCCGGTCCGGCACGTCGTCCACGAGCCAACGGAGGAGCTGCTGCCAGAACGTCTCGTGGCTCTGGTCCTCAAGGGGGGGCATCATCTGCCAGAGCCAATCGTCCTGGACGGTCAGCGCCAACGCCTTTCCCCGCCCGTATCGGTGATGGGCGAGGACGATCTGCGGGGCGGGCAGATCGTCGCCGTTCCCCATCAGGAGGGCCGTGGCGCCAGGCGGTACCGCGGAGATGGCGTTCACGACCGTGACGGGCGGCAAGGCCGCCCAACGCTCCCGGCTGTCTCCCCCTTCACGGCCCAGCTGAATGGCGGCGTGGGCCGCTCCCGCCGGCGTCGGGAAGACCTTGATCTCGGCCAGGAATCCTTCGGGCCCGGCGGCCGGCGGGGACAGAACCACTGGCAGCACCTCCTCCACCGGCGTCCCGGCCCAGCCTCCCTCGGCGAAGGCCTTGCGCCCTCCCAGCGCCAGCAGCCCGCCACCGCGCTCCGACACGAAGTCGGCGATCATCTGGAGCTGGTCGTGGGAGAAGAACGACGCCTCCACGCTGCCCAGGATCAGGGCCCGGTACGCGTACAGCTCCTCCCGTGTCCGTGGGAAGCCCGCTTCCAGCTCGTTGGGTCCATCCACCCCGAGGCGGTAGAACTTGCTTTCGGCGGTCCGCAGCAGCACCACGAGCTGCACGTTCTCGTCGTCCTGCACGGCCCGCCGCATGAACCCCACCTCATAGCGAGGCTCCCCTTCCAGATAGAGGATCTTCTCACGATCGCTCCGCACCTCGACCTGGACCTCCCGGGCGTTGTTCTGGTCCACGCGCTCCCCTTCCTGGACGGGAATCCGGAATCGGACGCGTTGGGGCCCGGGCCGCTGCAGCTCCAGGCGGACGCTGGCCACCACGGGCTCTCCCTCCGGCCCCAGCTCCACTTCCTCCTCTGCCAGGATCTGCGTGTCGTCTTCCACGAGCAGAGGCACCGTGGTTCGGCCGAAGCCCACCTGGGTGACCACGACGTCCACCAGCAGGGTGCTTCCCTCCAGGACAGCTCGCGGCAGCTCGACCCTGCCCATCTCGATGTCGGGCGCCAGGGTCTCCTCCCCTAGGCCGACGGTGAACACCGGGACGCCCGCGGCCTGGAGGGGGAGCAGGGACTCCGTCAGCGGACGAGCGCCGTTGTCGGCTCCGTCGGTCACAAGGACGAGGCCGGAGAGGGGGATGCCTGCCAACTCTCCCTGGACGGCCTCCAGGGCGGTGCCGATGTCCGTGTGGGTCCCGGCGTACGTCAGCTCGTGAAGCCCCTCGATGCGGCTCCCGCGGGAGTCGAACCGGAAGAACCGCAGGGTGAAGCGATCCGCCAGGGACTGGAGAAGGGCGCTCTCGCCGGGGGTGAAGGCATCGGCGACGAAGGCGCTACGGGGCCGGCCCTCGGCGTCGACCAGCTGCATGCTCCGGGAATCGTCGACGAGGACGCCCACGAAGTTCTGTTGTGGCACCACGGACGACACCACGAGCGCAGGGTGGAGCAGGGCAAAGAGCAGCAGCCCCAGCAGGGTCACGCGCAGCCCGGCCATGACCATCCGGTCGGCCAGGACGGAGCGGCCCCGCGCCATCGTGTACGTGGCTACGGCCAGCGCGCCGGCCACCGCGGCTGCAAGGAGCCCCAGGCGCACGGCCGCCGGCGCCAGAAAGGCGAGCTCCCCCTGCTCGAAGACCAGGGGGCGGTACTTGAACAGAAGCTCGAAGAGGGCGTCCATCGGCGGGTGGGTTCCTCAGTGACTCATTCCGTAGACGATCATGTTGGCGCCCATCTCGTAGGCGTACGTCGAGTATTCCAGCGGGTAGTAGGGGTGCTCCGCCCATTCCCATGCGTCACCCAGATCCGTGTTCCAGTTGATGACCACCATGAGGCGTCCGTGGTCGTCGAAGATCCCGCGGACGTGGGGAAAAACGCCGTCCTGCTCCCAGGTCGGGCCTCCGTAGATACCCCGATCACGCTGGGGGACCTGCTTGATCTCGTCGATCTGGTAGAAGGCGGAGAACAGCGGGTGGTCCAGGGGCAGATCGACGATGGGCCTTCCCGGCAGGACACGGCGAATGTTGCGCTCGAACTGGGCCCACTCCCTCGTTCCCCAGAAGTCGTCGACGATCAGGAAGCCGCCGGCGTTCAGGTAGTCCCTGAGCCCGTGGACCTCCTCCTGGGTCAGGTCCATGTGCCCCACCTCCACGGCGTAGATGACCGGGAAGCGACGCAGGTCGGTATCGTCGAGGGGGACGGCGTTCTCGAAGTCGTAGGCGTCGAGCTGGACCAGTCGCTTCAGGACGATCAGGAACTGACGATCACCCTTGGGGAAGTCGGTGGCCCACGCGGGCCTGCCCCATCCGCGGCCTCTCGACCCCGAGTACACGGCTCGCGTCCAGTAGAAGGCGTGGCGGCCAGGAGGCTCGTCGGCCGGCGGAAGGCGGAGAGCCAGCTCGGTGTCCTGCCGTGTCGGGCGCCGGATCGGCGGTACCTCCTGAGCCATCGGGCCCGTGCCCCGGTCCAGGCCCCGCTCGGCCGCACCGGCGTCGCACCCCGCAATGAGGGGGGAGACAACAAGGGCAGCCAGAGTGGCTCTGGCCCGGGAGGGTGGCCGCATGTCGCTGGCTTGTCTGGAGTCGTGAAGGCGGCAGGATGGTTTCGTACGTCGGCTCCGGGGGAAGGTTCCTATCTCCCCTTCCCCCGGCAACCTCTCACGGTGGACTCGCGAGCTTCCCCCAGCGTTGAACCCCGCGCAGCTGTCCTTCGTAGGGACGGCTGCCCCAGGACGGGAATCGACTACCTTTGGAGCCATGAGCAAGAAGAAGAAAAGCCTGGCGGTGGCCACGCGCAGCGTTACGGTCCGCGACTTCGCCATCTTCCAGGCGAAGCTGGTGTTGGACGGGGTCAAGGACGTCGCCGTGTTCTGGATCTCCATCGTCGCGGTGGTCCTGGATTTCCTGGCCGGCCGGGGTCGGCGCCCTCGCCTGTTCTACTCCGTGATGCGCATGAGCGAGCGCCTGGACCTGTGGCTGAACCTGCACGGCGTTCTCGAACGCCTGGAGGAGGAGGAGAGCGACGACGGCCTCTTCGGTGCCAGCGACGCCGGTGACGACACGCTCATCGGGCAGATCGAACAGCTCGTACGTGGCGGTGACGAGCCGCGCAAGCCGTTCGTGAAGCCGCCGAAGAAGCCGCTGTAAGGACGCCTTTCGCTCCGGGGGTCCTCGACTCAGATTGGCGCGGCCCGTCTCCCATCCCCGGACGATAGACTCGTGCCGCGTGCGATCCACACAACCCTGGTTCCAACGATCCTGGTCGTTGCCGCTTCGGGAGCCCTCCACGCCCAGACCGACATCTCCGGCACCCGCACGGATGCGGAGCGACTCCACCTGCGGGCCACCCCGGCCGAGGAGATCCGGCTCGACGGCATTCTCGACGAGGACGTCTGGCGCATCGGCGTCGCGGCGACGGGGTTCGTGCAGGCCGAGCCGAGGGAGGGCCAGGCAGCAACGGAGCGAACGGAGGTCCGCGTCGCGTTCGACGACCAGAACCTCTACATCGGAGCCATGCTCCATGACGACGAGCCCGCAGGTCTCGTGGTCAACGACATCAAGAAGGATTTCGACGAGAACAGCCAGGACGTATTCGCGGTGATCCTGGACACGTTCCGCGACCGGCGGAACGGCTACGTCTTCATGACCAATCCGGAAGGAGCCCGGGCCGACCGCCAGACGACCAACGAGGGTCGGGAGGTGAACGCCAGCTGGGACGCGGTCTGGAGGGTGGAGACGCAGCGTTCTCCCGAAGGCTGGTCCGTCGAGATGGAGATTCCCTTCCGGGCGCTCCGATTCGAGGAGGGCGTCGAAACCTGGGGGATCAACTTCAGCCGTCGCATCCGACGGAACAACGAGCTGGCCTACTGGTCGCCGGTGCCCCGGGCCTACGCGCTCACCCGGCTATCCCTGGCCGGGGATCTCGACGGGCTTCCTCGGGCGTCGGGAGGGAGGGACCTCCGGGTGAAACCCTATGTCCTGGGAGCCCAGGTGCGGGAGACCGGCGGAGAGGAATACCAGAGCCGTGAGGAGGTGGGCCTCGATGTGAAGGCCGGTATCCTGGACGCCTTTACCCTCGACGTGACGCTGAACCCCGACTTCGCCCAGGTGGAGGCGGACGTTCAGCAGGTCAACCTCACCCAGTTCAGCCAGTTCTTCCCGGAGAAGCGTGAGTTCTTCCTGGAGAACTCCGGCCTCTTCTACGTGGGTGACGCCGCACGCAACAACCGGGTCTTCACGGTTCCCACGCCCGACCAGGATCTCCTGCTCTTCCTCTCCCGGCGGGTAGGGGTGGCGGACGATGGCCGAGCCATCCCCATCCAGGCGGGAGGTCGGCTCACGGGCCGGGTCGGGGGCACCATCATCGGGGCCATCGGGATGCGCACGGACGACGTCACGGGCATCCCGGGAAGCGACTACGGCGTGCTGCGGGTCCGTCAGAACGTCGGTACCGGGTCGGATGTGGGCGCCATCTTCATGACCCGTGGCACCCACGGCACGGGACCCGCGTCGGACGACTACAACCGCGTTTTCGGCGGGGACGCCAACGTCCGGTTCCTGGGCAACGTGGACTGGAACACCTACGTCGTGGGAACCGAGTCTCCCGGTGTCGACGACGGACAGTATGCATGGCGCACGTCCCTGAATCGGGAGGGCAACTACCTGCACGTGAAGTTCGGCGCCATGGAGCTGGGGGAGAACTTCCGGGACGACCTGGGCTTCTTCCGACGGACGGGCGTGCGCAAGTACTTCATCGACCTCGGCATCCGACCTCGTCCCGAGGCCGTGCGTCGGCGGGGCGTGCGCGAGATGCATCCCCATATCGTCTGGAGCTACTACGAGGACCTGTCGGGCCGGATCGTGGGGAAGCGCCTCCACTCGGGGTACACCTTCTTCATGAACGACGGCGGGTTCTGGGAGCTGAGCGTGAACCCGGCCTTCGAGCGCATCGAGGAGCCGTTCCGGATCTCTCCGGACATCGAGGCCATCCCCGCGGGGTCGTACGGGTGGGCCGAATACCAGATCCGGGGAAGCTCGGACCCCAGCAGGGTGATCTCCGGTGGGTTCACCGGGATCGTCGGTGGCTTGTGGAGTGGGACGCAGCGGACCCTGAACGCCAACGTCACCCTCCGGCCTTCCTACAGGTTCTATCTGGAGACGCGGCTCCAGCGCACGCACGGCGACCTGGATATCCCCAACGACGAGTTCACGAGAACCTTCTGGACGTTTCGGGCCAACTACTCGTTCAGCACCAACATGTTCGTGGATGCCCTGGTGCAGTACGACCCGGGCTCGGAGCTGGTGAACACCAACGTCCGCTTCAACCTCATCCACCGGCCGCTCTCCGACCTCTTCGTCGTGTTCAACGAGCAGCGTTTCGCCAACGGAGAGGGCATCCCGCCCGGAAGGGGCCTGACGGTGAAGGGGACCTACATGGTGGCGTTCTAGGTCAACCTCCGGGGTGATACTCCCGCTCGGTGTGTCCCTCGAGCTGGTCAGGGTAGAAGTATACGGACCGGAGGTCGCCGGTGGCGTACCGCTCCGCCTGGTCGTCGAAGTGGGGATTGGCGGGGTCGCTGCTCAACCCGCCGGCGGTGACGGCCCGAGCCCGGACGCTGTCGCCGAACTCCACCACCGCCACGAAGCTGTTGCCGCTGGTCCCATAGAACTTCTTGGAGCCGTTGTGGGGACCGGCGCCGAACGAGGCCAGCGATCCCCACCGACCGGAGACGAAGCCCACCGGGATGCTGGGAGCCTCGTCGTCGTGGGGCTGGACGATGTCACCCGTCAGCCGCTGGAACCGGTTGATCTCGCCCCAGGGGGTACGCCACGTCCCGAAGTCCTCCTCCAGGCGGTCCACCGCTGCGGCGAACGCCGCCACGCGTAGCTCGTCGGGGACGCCGTCGGCCGTGTCGGGGCTCCCTCCCGAGGCGCGAGCCCCCTCGCGGGCGAGGCGCATGAGCTCACGCCCCCAGAAGACCGCCAGGGCCGTGGGAACCGATCCGACGCCCCAGCGGAAGTCCCAATCCCGGAGCAGCTCGATGGGCTCCGTGAGCTTGAATAGGTCCGTGTCGAGGGGCACGGAGGTCGCCATCCGGTCGTAGGACTGCACCAATTCCGGCACCATGGCGGCGAAGGCCGGGATGTAGCCGTCGTAGGCCGCCCTGGCGAGGCCGTCCAACGTGAAGTCCGACCGGTCCTGCAGGAGCATGATGGCATGCTCGCCCCGGTAGTTCTCGCCCCCTCGCTGAACGTAGGCCGGATAGTCCTCCGGCCGGGGACTCAGGGGGCCGGACACGGAGAAGGGCCAGTTGTTGGTGTTCTGGACCCAACCGTTGGCCGGGTTGATCATGTTGGGGCTCTCCTCCACCGAGTGGATGCCCTGCCAATCCACCGCCGGATTGCTCCCGTCCACCGGTTGCGTGTAGTCGAAGGCGGGGTCCCGGACCGGGATGAAGTTGGAGTGGAAGTACGCGATGTTCCCCGCGGCATCGGCGAACAGGGTGTTGTTGGACGAGTTGGTGTGGAGGCGCATGGTCTCGGTGAACTCGTCGAGATTCGCCGCTTTGGTCCTGGAGTAGGACTGCTGCAGGGCCTTCAGGGGCTCCTCCATGAGGCGCACGCTCACCCACCTGTCGTCGGTGGCCCGGACGATGGGTCCCCGGTGGGTCTCGTAGACCGTGAACACGCGCTCGGCCAGGCCGGCGTCCGTCCGGTACGGCACCGTGATCTCTCTGGTCACGAGGCGTCGCTCCTCGTCACCGTAGAGATAGTGGAGTCCGTCCTCCCGCTCGACGATGGTCTCGAGATACTCGTCGATGTTGTCCACGCCGCTGGAGGTGTGCATCCAGCCTGCGGTCTCGTTGACGCCCTGATAGACGAAGAACTGTCCCCCCGTAACCGCTCCGTAGGCGTTCAGCCCCTCGCCGCTCGTCACATGGACTTCCGCGCGGAAGGAGAACGCGGTATGGGGGTTGATGAGCAGGAGCGCGTCGCCGCCGACCGTATTGGCAGGAGCGACGGCGATGCCGTTGGATCCCGTGGGCTCCGCGAAGAGCCTGGCGTCGCCGACGGTAGCCAGGTCCGGCGTATCCTCCAGGTAGGCGGTTGCCTGCCGGTCCGTGTCACCATATAAGTCCTCGAGCCCGCGCAGGGAGACACGCTCGATGTCGCCCCCGATGCTTCCCTCGCTGAATGTGAGGGCCATCCACGGCTCGAAGCGCGTGATGACCCGCGGCGTGACCTCGGGGTGCGTGTGCAGGTAGTAGTTGAGCCCGTCCGCCCAGGCGTCCATAAGGTCCCGGAGCCACGCCGGGCTCTGGGCGTACATGGCCTTCATCTCCTCGGGGTCGATGAAGAGCTTCATGCGAAGGTCCCGCCAGATCTCGCCTTCTCCTTCCGCCTCCGCCAGACGCCCCTGGGAGTTCAGGAAGTTGACCTCGATACGGTTGAAGTCATCCTCGGCCTGGGCGTACATCAGGCCGAACACGGCGTCTGCGTCCGTATCGCCGGAGATGTGGGGGATTCCCCAGTCGTCCCGGATGATGGTGACTCCCTGGGCCCGTTCCTCCCAGCGGGCCACGTCGCTGTCGGTGGCGCAGGAGGAGAGGAGGACGAGGGCGACGAACGTCAGGAGCTTGTTCATGACCGGGGAACGCAGGTGTGAAACATGGGCGAACTCGACCCGGTCAACCTACGGAACCACCGACGGGGGCGGGAGGCCCCCACCGGCGGAAGCCGCAGGCAGCTCTATCGACGGACAACCACGCTGCCGACGAAGAGGATCTCGTCGAAGGTGCGGTTCAGCGTGGAGCTGGTGAAGCCACGCATGGCCATCTCGTCCTCCCAGGTGACGACGTCGCCTTCGGCCACCGCCGTCTGGGGTCCCGCAAGCCAGAGGCGCTCGCCGTCCACGTCCACCTCCAGGTAGGTGTATCCCGCGGCGTCGATGGCCTGAATCACTTCACCCTGTCGTCCGGTTGCTACCGGGGGTGCGCCTCCGCTGGCGAACGCATCCACGAAGAGGATCACGTCGAACGTGCGGTCAAGCGTGTTGCTCGTGAAGTTGCTCATGGGCATCGGCCCGGAGAGGGAGACGGTGTCTCCCACCGCGAGCTGTGTCTGCGGTCCGGCGGTCCACATCTCGTCCTCTCCGATGGCTACGCGCGCGTAGGTGTAGCCACCCGAATCCATGGTCTCCAGCACCACGGCGCTGCCGGTCCCTGCCGCAGCGACGGCGGACGGGACGACAGGGTGGTTCGCCGGGAGGCCGTCGGCGGGGGTGTCGGCCTCCTCGGCCCCCGAGCACGCGGCGAGAAGGAGCCCGAGGAGGAGAGTGGAGGTGCGCCGTCCGGGTCGTGGAGGGGTCATATCGAAACAGTCCGTTCTCGAGAGCAAGTCTGGTGGTGCCGCTGGAATGGCCAGCTAACGACTCTAAGCCCAACGCCGCCGGATGGGGAGCCCCCGGTTGGGTCGGGCATGCGGTCGAGCACCGTGGCGATTCGTCCTGGACGGCTCGAAAGCTGGCCTTTCCGGTTGCCGCGCAGAGCCGTATTCATGGTGCGGCGAAATCACGATGGCATCCGGGAACCGCCCCCGGCAGGGGCCGGCCCGAGACCGGGCAACCAATGGAAAGGTGTCTCCCGATGAAGTCCCCCGCTCCGGCGTGAAGCTCCTCAAGAGCGAATGGCTCCTCAAGGGGCTCGTCGAGTCCGTCTTCGTCGTGGGCAGCATCCTGTTGGCCCTGGCGCTCGACGAATGGGCGGCGAACCGTGACTATGCCGCGCTGGCGGACCAGTCCCTGGGCATCTTCGAACAGGAGATCCTGAGGAACCGCTCGGGCCTCGAGGAGGTCATTGCGTTCCACACCGGGATCAGTGAGCTCCTGGGTCGAATGGTGGATTCGACGGCGACCCAGATGGACCTCAGGAGCGTGATCGAGGGCCTGGAAGTCCCCGTCCTGCTCAACACGGCCTGGGAGACGGCCCTGGCCACCGGGGCACTGACCCACATGGACGTGGAGATCGTCTCCGCTCTTTCCCTGACGTACAGCATTCAGGAGAGATTCGCTGCTGAGACGCGCTCGATGCGGCCGCGGCTCACGGCGGTCGAGGACCTGTCCGACGCGGCCCTGCACCAGCAGATCCACGAGGCGTACAGCTACACGCTGACGCTCACGCAGGGAGAGTCCGAGCTTTTGACCGTGTTCGGGCAGGCCCTGGAATTGATACGCGAACACCGAGGAACCCTGGGCGGAGGGATGGACCCCAGGGACGTCGCACACCCCTGAGCCCTCTTGGCCTATCGGAGGGCGTATCCGTCGTCGCTGGGCAGCTTGCCGTCGATGCGCACCACCTTGGTCGCCGCGCTCACGTCGGCGACGGGCACGAACGTGATCGCGCCCGGGATCAGGGTCACCAGATCCCGGGCCATATCCGTGCTGTAGACGAGCTTCGGGCCCGAGGCCACCTCCGCTCGGAACATCTTTCCGATCCAGTAGTCCCTGATTTCGGCTTCGTCCATGGCGTAGATGCGGTCGAGCACCAGCTCCCGCTCCGCTGCGACCGGGGCCCGCATGAGGAGCGTGACCCGACGTCCGTCGTCCCAGAACTGTCGCTCGCCTCGGAAGATGGCTCTCAGCTCCGAAAAGGTGAGGTTGTCGACGTTGGTCTCCGGATGCACCACGATGGCCACGGCGACTTCTCCCTCTTGCGCCGCTGCTTCGCTCCGCGACACCGAGAGCACGGTGAGCGTCAGCCCGAGGAGGCCTGCCAGTCTCTGGGGTTTGGGCATCATCACTCCGATTCCTTTTCTTGGACCGCTTCGCGGGGGTCGACCCTGCACGGGCTCATCCTGCAAACATGGAGACGGCGAAGCTGGCCTGGATGTACAGCGACCCCTGGGCCCCCGCGCCGCCGAGCTCCTCACTTCGGTACTCCGCCTTGATGGCTGCGAGGTCCGAGAAATCGTATCGAATTCCTCCGAGGATGCCCTCGTAGTCCGAAACGACTCCCGAGAAGACGACATCTGCGTCGGCGATGTTCATTCGTTCCCACCGGACGTAGGGGGTCAGCATGCTCAGTCGCCCCGGAAGTCGAACACCGGCGTGGAAGAACATGGCATCGGACGAGGTCGTGGGGTTGCCACCGCCCGGGGCGTGTCTCACACGCAGGTACTCGCCGATCAGATCGAGCGCGCCGCGTTCCCAAACCGCATGGGCGGAGACGATGCGCTCGTCCGCGTCCGTGTCCCCGTCCCGAGGCACGTCGTCGAAGTACACGCTTCCGCCGAGACGGGCACCGGGGAGCTCCGACGGTTGGAGAGAAACCGACGCGAGCGCCGCCCGGGATCCGTTTGCGTCGCCTGCGTCACCGGGCCGGGCGATGTTGTCGGCTCGACCGTTTCCAACCCCTACTCCATAGCTCAAGGGGGAGCCAGGAAGCCGACCCTCCACCATGGCGCCGACGAAGTGGATGGGGACGAAGCGGCTTCCGAATCGCACGGACTCGGGACGCGCGACCGACCCCTGGAGCCAGACCCCGTGATGGAAGGCCGTGTTCCAGTATGAGATCGGAGTGTGGTATCGGCCTGCGGAAACCTTGAAGGCGTCGTTGACCTCGTAGCGGAGAATCGCCCTCTCGACCTCCACAGCGTAGCCTGAGTCCCGACCCGTCATGGACAGCTCACCGAAGAAGACGACCCGATCCGAGAGGATCGCGCTTGCATGAGCCACGATCTGGCCGAGGTGGAAGCCCGCCGGCCGATCCAGGTCCGTCTCACTGTACTGGACATCGCCGAACAGGAACGCCCTCACGGAGGGACCCACGACAGGGGTCTGTCCCCCGAGAGGGATGGTCCGGAGCAAGAGCAGGAACGCCGTCAATCCACCGACTTTCATCATGGAGTCGCTCCGGCTGAGGGAGGCCAGTCGAACGAGGGTGCGCAAGTCTAGGGCCCCGCGGACGGCGTGGCCAGGCGGTCTACCCTTCGGCCCCCACGGGCCCTATCCTGATCGGAGCCCGACGCTGAGAGCGGTCCTGACGGGGGTCTCAGACCCGCCCGAAGGTTGGCGGACGGGCCGCGCGGAACCGTCGACCGGGAAGACCCTGCGATGCGAAAGCTGAATCAGCATCGGAGCAGCCGCCTTGCCATGGGTTGGGCCCTGGCAGTCTGTTGGGCTCCGGGGGTCTTCGGGCAGGTCGTCCCAACGGAGCCCGATCCGATCGTGGCAGGAAGGGCCGCTCCCCCGGGGACATACGGAGACGTGGACGTTCTCCATTACGATGTGGCGATCGTGCTCCCCCCTCCGGGTGGAACTGCCATCGAGGGCCGGGCGATCCTCACGCTTCGGCCCCTCCGCAGGGGTCTGCGCCGGGTGGCCCTCGACCTGACGGGGCTGGCCGTGATGGAGGCAACGGTGGACGGACAGGTCACCGAGGCGACCGTGGACGACGGACGGGTCTGGGTGCCCCTCCCCATACAGGCGGCTCCGGACCGGAAGGTGGAGGTGGTCCTCCGTTACCGGGGGACACCCGACGACGGGCTGATCCTCCGGAACAACATCCACGGCCGCCCGGCGGCGTTCGTGGACAATTGGCCCAACCGGACCCGCTTCTGGCTGCCCTCCGTGGACCATCCGTCCGACAAGGCTACGGCGACCCTCACGGTCCACGCCCCCGCGGAGTGGAAGGTGGTCTCCAACGGTACCCTGGAGGGAGAGCCCACGCCGTCACAGGCGCTGCCGGGGGGACGTGTGTGGCGGTGGGCGACCGAGGTGGCCGTCTCCCCCTACAATCTGGTGTTCGGAGCCGCGGACATGGTGGTCCAGACCGTAGGCCTTGCCGCCTGCGGGCTGGCCCCAGCCTCCCCCCGACCCGACGGGTGCGTGGAGGTGACCACCTGGCTCTTCGAGGAGGACGTGGGACAGGCCGATCTCTCGTTCCGGCGCGCCGACGACATGGTGGACTTCTACGCCCGGCTGGTGGGGCCCTTCCCCTTCGAGAAGCTCGCCCACGTCCAGTCGGCGACCCGCTTCGGTGGCATGGAGAACGCGTCGGCCATCTTCTACTCGGAGGAAGGTCTGGCCTCTGGCCGGGACATGGAGGGCACGGTCGCGCACGAGACGGCCCATCAGTGGTTCGGTGACCACGTCACCGAGGCGGACTGGCCGGAGCTCTGGCTGTCCGAAGGTTTCGCCACGTACTTCGGCCACCTCTACTTCGAATCTGCCGATGGGGAGGAGGCGTTCCGAAGGCGGATGGAGGACAGCCGCCGGGATTACCTTGCTTCGGAGGTCACGGGAAGGCCCGTCATCGACCGGGGGGAGCAGGATCTGTTCGCCCTGCTGAACCCCAACAACTATCCGAAGGGGGGATGGGTCCTGCACATGCTCCGGGGCATTCTGGGCGATGAGGCCTTCTTCCGGGGTATCCGTGAGTACTACGCGGGGTTCGGCGGAAGCGTGGCCACCTCCGCCGACTTCCGGGACGTCATGGAGGACGCTTCGGGGATGGAGCTCGACTGGTTCTTCCGGCAGTGGCTGGAGGAGCCGGGCTACCCCGTGCTGGGCCTGGAGCACCGGTGGGACGAGGAGGCGGGGGAGGCGGTCGTCACCGTGGTCCAGGGGCAGGACCCGGACTGGCCGGCGTTCCGGCTCCCCATGGAGATCGAAGTGGTTCTGGACGACGGGACCCGGGAGCGACGCCGCATCGAGGTCCGTCGCCGCCGGGATACGTTCCGCTTCCGCCTCGCCGCACCGCCGGCCGCGGTCAGGCTGGATCCAGGAGGGTGGGTGTTGAAGGGATAGCGAAGGTTGCCGGACGTCCTTGCGAACCGTAGGGATATCCCCCACCTCAAGCTCAAAGGAATCCCCACCGGACAGGGGCTTGTCCTCCCGACATCCGTCTGATGGACGGATTCTCTAGCTTGTTCTTGGGCCAGCAGCCGCGAGGCTGCAATGACAAGAACCGACCCTCACCATGGGGGAAGGATGGCGATGAAGCTCCCGGCCGTCGGCGCTCCCGCGCTGGCGGATCGAAAAGTGTCCGTACACTCCGTAACCGATCTCGCTGTCGAGATCGTCTCCGACTCCGGGGAGGGCGCACAGAAGTGCGGCCAGATCTTCGGCTCCGTATCCGCCAAGATGGGCAATGGCGTATGGACCGTGGAGATCATCCCCGCCGAGGTGGAGCCTCCGCCCCGCAACCCAGCAGGCGCTTCGGGCATCCGCATACGGTTGGGTGATCAGGAGGTCACCAACTGGGGTGACGAGACCAACGTCGTGGTTGCCTTCAACGAGCAGGCTCTGCTGGGACGCCATGGCCTGAACGCCCTGGCCCCGGATGCCACCATCCTCGTGGAGAGCATGTGGGCCACGCATCCGGATCCGGATATCCGGAAGCAGTGGGCCGACGCCATGGAGGAGCTCGCCGGTGGGGACTACAGGATCATCGAGGTCCCCATGGAGGAGCAGTGCCTCACCGTGGTGGACAACCCCCGCAAGGGGAAGAACATGTTCGTGCTGGGGATGCTCTGCTGGATCTTCGACCGTGATGTGGAGCGGGCGAAGGAGCAGATCGCACACGCGTTCCGCAGCAAGGCCGCGGTGATCACCGAGCGGAACCACGATCTCCTGGATCTCGGCTACGCATGGGCCGAGGAGCACCTGGACTTCCGGTACGAGATCCCCACCATGGAGGAAGGGGCTCCCAAGGTGGTGATGAACGGCAACGAGGCCATCGCCCTCGGCGCTGTGGCGGCGGGCCTCGAGCTGGCGGCCATGTATCCCATTACGCCGGCTACCAGCGTCTCCCACATGCTGGGGGAAATCTTCGAGAAGTACGGCGGCGTGGTCCACCAGGCGGAGGACGAGATCGCCGCGGCCGGTGTGGCCATCGGGTCCTCGTACGCCGGGCGGTGCGCTTTCACCATCACCTCGGGTCCGGGCCTGGCGCTCAAGACGGAGTTCCTGGGCCTGGCGGTCATGACCGAGATCCCCCTGGTGGTGGTGGACGTTCAACGGGGCGGCCCGAGCACGGGGCTGCCCACCAAGGTTGAGCAGTCGGATCTGCTGGCCGCCACCTTCGGACAACCTGGCGACGCGCCTCATGTGGTGATGGCTCCGTCCACCATCGAGGAGTGCTTTCACATCATGACCACCGCCCGCCGCGTCGCCGAGGCGCTCCGTACGGTGGTCATCGTGCTCACCGACGCCAACCTGGCCACCGGTGTGGCGCCCTTCAATCGACCGGATCTGTCGGCTGAGTGGCAGGCGGCGCCGCCGGATCAACGTCCGATTCCCGAGGGGCTGGTTCCCTATGCGTGGGACGAGCGGACGGGTCTGTCACGACGGTTCATTCCCGGCCAGCCGGGCGGGGAGCACACGCTGACCGGCCTCGCCCACGACGAGCGCAGCAAGGTGGCCTACGACTCCACCATCAACGAGCGCTCTTCCACCATGAGGAGCCGTAAGCTGGCGGTGTTCCAGCACACCTTGCTTTCGCCCGAGGTCAAAGGTGATTCCGAGGGCGGTGACCTGCTCGTCGTCGGCTGGGGCAGTACCAAGGGCGCCATCGACGAGGCCGTGGATCGGGTGAGGGCCGAGGGGCTGTCGGTTTCGAGCCTCCATCTCACGATGCTTTCGCCCCTGGCTCCGGGTCTCAAGGAGATCTTCGGCCGCTTCAAGAAGGTGATGACGGTGGAGATCAACTATTCCGACAAGAAGGGTGAGCCGTTCATCACGGACGAGAATCGGCGATACGGCCAGCTGGCGTGGCTGCTGCGAGCCACAACCCTGGTGGACGTGGATTGCTGGACCCGCGTTCTGGGGGAGCCACTCCGGCCCGGAAGGATCGCCTACGCCATTCGCGAAAACATGCCTGGAGGTACGGCCTGATGTCCTGCTCACTTTTCCACGCGGCCCACGAGGACGAGCGTGTCTTCGAGATGTCGGACTACCAGGGCCCGGTGGCTCGCTGGTGTTCCGGCTGCGGCGACCACTCGGTGCTCGCTGCAGCGCAGCGGTTGATGACCGACGAGCAGCTCAAACCCGAGACGACCGTGTTCGTGTCGGGCATCGGGTGCTCGAGCCGCTTTCCCCACTACATGAAGACCTACGGGTTCCACGGGATTCACGGGCGGGCTCTGCCCGTCGCCACCGGCGTGAAGCTCACCAGGCCGGAGCTGGACGTCTTCGTGGTCATGGGGGACGGCGACTGTGTCTCCATCGGGGCGGCTCACTGGATCCATGCCATCCGCTACAACGTGGACATGGTGGCGCTCCTCCTGGACAACAACATCTACGGGCTGACCAAGAAGCAGACGTCGCCGACCACACCCCAGGGCTACAGGTCCAACACGCAGCCCCGCGGCAGCTATCTCCCGGCCATGAACCCTCTGGAGGCGACACTGGGCGTCACCAACGCCTCCTTCGTGGCCCAGACGGCGGAGTGGGTCCCCGCCCACCTCTTTGCCACACTCCAGGCGGCGCACCGGCATCGCGGGTTCGCGTTCGTGCGCATCCTTCAGCGGTGTCCCCACTTCACGGCCGACATGTACGCCGATGCGGTGAAGCAGCCCGACGTCGTGGAGATCCTCACGCACCCGGAGGGCATCGTCGTCGACGGGTTGGACAAGATCTACAAGAACCAGGCGCGTCACGATCCCGCCAACATCCACGCCGCCAGGGAGCTGGCCCAGGAGGCCGAGGCCATCCGCCTGGGGCTCTTCTTCCGCGACGAGTCGCACCCACGGTACGAGGAGACCCGCTCGCTGCCCAAGCGCACCGCGCGGGAGAAGATGGACCTCCTGAACGAGGATTTCGATCGATATGCCGTCTGACGCGAACGCGGTGCCCGCACCGCCCCTGGCCCAGGAGGCCATCGTCGCCCTCTCGTCCCGGGTTGAGGCGTTCCGCTCGGCCGTGGCCACCGCCGAGGAGGAGATCCGCACCTACGTGACCCACCGGCGCGGAGCCTCGGAGTACCGGACCGAGCAGGCCCTGGTCGAGCTGGGGCCCTTCGCCCTCGGTCGGATCGACCCGGAGCGATTCGCCACCCTCCTCATGGACTCCGAGGATCTCTCCGAGGAGGCGGAAGGCGTTCTGGATCGAGCAGAGGAGATCCTTTCGGAGTTCGCCGTGGGCACGGAGTTCCATCACGTCGTGGTGGAGCCCGGCGGCGACCTGCGTGACGCGGTGAAAGACGCGCTCAACCACGTCGGTCAGGTGTTCGGGGCCTCGCGCGCCGTGGAGCTGGCCCGCAGCGGGCTCTTCGATCCCGGGCAGCACAATCACTTCCTCTCCACCCTGGCCTTCCGAAAGTGGAACCGGGCGGAGCGGCAGCTGGCTCCACCGCTGGTGGTGGACGTGGAGGCCGACGATCTCGTGCCCGCAGGCCTCGGGGAATTCCTCGACGGCCTGGTGAAGCTCGTTCTGGTGGTCAGAGGCGTCACCGGACCCGCCCCTCTGGCGCGCTTCATCACGCCGGGCACCTACGTATTGCAGACCTCGGACCCCCAGGACCTGGCCGCCATGGCAGCGTCTCCCCATCCAGGCATCGCGCTGCTCTTCGACGAGAAGCGAGCGGACCAGGCCCGCTTCGTGCACGATCCCGAGGCGGGGGAGACTCCCGCAGGAAGGCTCACCGTTCACCACATGCCCGAGTCGCCGGAGGTGGGCCGAGGCCGCAGGTCCCCACGCTGGCTGGAGGAGCTGGAGCATCTGCAGTCCATGGCTCGTCGGGGTGCGGCTCCGGCTCAGGTCGCGGAGGACGCGGTCGCCGCCGAGTCCGCGGATGAAGAACAGAAGCCTGCGGACCAGCTTGCCGCCTGGCTTCTGTGCGTCGCCATTCTGGGCGGTGTGACCACCGTATTCGGGGCATTCATCTCCCTCGTGAACGCCAAGTTCAAGGTCTGGGAGGATCCTCGGATCGAAGGCGTTCGCGAGCTTCTGCCCGGCGCCGACTGCGGCGCCTGCGGTCAGGCCGGGTGCCGGGCCTTTGCCGAGGAGCTCACCCGAGGCTCCGTGGAGCCGGCGACGTGCACGGTGATGGGCGAGGACGATCGGGCCGACGTCGCCACCTACCTCGGAGTGGACGCCGGCGAGGCCGACAAGCGAGGGGCCCGCCTGCTCTGTGCAGGCGGCCGGGACGTGGCCCCCTACAAGGGAGCCTACCACGGGGTGGAGAGCTGCGCCGCCGCCGCCGCCGTGACCGGAGGGGGGAAGTCCTGTGCGTGGGGCTGCCTCGGTTACGCCGATTGCGCCGTAGCGTGCGACTTCGACGCCATCGTCATGAGCCCGACCGGGCTCCCCGTGGTGGATCCGGAGAAGTGCACGGCCTGCGGCGACTGCGTGGAGGCGTGCCCTCTTGGGCTGTTCGTGCTCTTGCCCGAGAGCCACCACCTGGTGGTACAGTGCAAGAACCTGCTGTCCGGAGAGGCGGCGGAGGCGGTCTGCTCGGTCGTGTGCAACGCCTGCGGTCGTTGCGTGGCCGACGCCGAGCCAGGACTGATCGCCATGATCGACGGTCTCGCGACCATCGACTACGACAAGATAGAGTTGGAGAACCCCAAAGCGGTGGAGCGATGCCCCACGGGGGCCATCGTCTGGATCGAGGGACGGCAGTTCCCCGACCTGCTCATCCCCACCCTGAGTGAGGTAGCATGATCAAGCGGAATGAAGGGACCGGCGAGGGTCCCAGGTTTCCGGGAATCCTCACCGCGACCGACGGTACCGGTGCGGTGGTCCACGCGGAGACCAACGCGAGCGAAGCTGCAGGCGCCTATCCCATCACGCCCTCGACCCAGATGGGTGAGGGCTGGGCCGTGGCGCACGCTGCCGGCAAGACGAACGTACACGGTCGGCGTCTGCTCTTCTTCGAACCGGAGGGAGAGCATGCGGCCGCCGCCGTCACGGCCGGCATGAGCATGACCGGGCTCCGGTCGACGAACTTCTCCAGCGGTCAGGGCATCGCCTACATGCACGAGTCCCTGTACGCCGCCACAGGGAAGCGCCTGACCTACGTGCTCAACGTGGCTGCCCGAGCCATGACCAAGCACGCGCTCAACGTCCACGCGGGGCATGACGACTACCACGCGGTGGACGACAGCGGGTTCTTCCAGCTCTTTGCCAAGGACGTCCAGGAGGCCGGCGACTTTGCGCTGATCTGCCACCGCATCGCGGAGCTCTCCCTCAACCCGGGACTCAACGCCCAGGACGGCTTCCTCACCAGTCACGTCCTCGAGACGGCGAAGCTTCCGGAGCCGGAGATGATCCGGGAGTATCTGGGTGATCCCGCGGACATGATCGATTCCCCGACGCCGGCGCAGCGGTTGACGTTCGGGGAGAAGCGGCGACGGATCCCCGAGCTCTTCAGCGTGGACTACCCGGCGATGCTGGGAACCGTCCAGAACCAGGATTCCTACGCGCAGGGCGTGGCAGCCCAGCGCCCCTTCTACTTCGACCACATCGCCGATCTCGCCGATCGGGCATTCCAGGAGTTCGCAGATCTCACGGGTCGGTCGTACGCACGGGCCTTCGGGTACCTCCTGGACGATGCCGAGTACGTCCTGGCGGGTCAGGGCTCCGTGGTTCCCAACCTCGAGGTCGCGGCGGAGTATCTGCGCAAGCAGGGGCACAAGGTGGGCGTGCTGAACGTGAGCATGTTCCGGCCATTCCCGGCCGACATCATCACCGGGCTCCTCGTGGGCAAGACGGGGGCAACGTTCTTCGAGCGCCTCGACCAGCCCCTGGCCGTGGATCCGCCTCTCCTGCGGGAAGTCCGGGCCGCCATGACCCAGGGCATGGAGAACTGGAAAGCGAGCCGCGCGAACGGGAACGGCCGCGGCAAAGACGCTGGATCCCGGCTCGTCCCGTTCCCCAGGCTCGCCGCCGTCGACCCCGCGGGCGTCCCGGACTTCTATTCGGCTGGCTTCGGCTTCGGTAGCCGTGACCTCCAGCCCGGCGACATCGTCGCCGCGTTCAACAACATGCAGCCGGGGGCGCGTCAGCGGCGCCAGTTCTACCTGGGGATCGACTTCATCCGCAAGGGAACCCGGCTGCCCAAGCTCCAGATCTGGCAGGAGCAGCTTCTCGAGGCCTACCCCGACCTGGCGGAGGCCTCTCTGGAGTCGGCGGGCAGCCTCAACCTGCTCCCGGAAGGAGCCACTTCGCTGCGCATCCACTCGGTGGGTGGCTGGGGGGCCATCACCATGGGCAAGAACGTCACCATGACGGCGTTCGAGCTCTTCGGGATGCACGTGAAGGCGAACCCCAAATACGGCTCGGAGAAGAAGGGCCAGCCCACCACCTTCTACGCCGTGCTGGCGCACGAGCCCATCAAGCTCAACGCAGAGCTCAAGCACGTGAATGTGGTGCTGTCACCGGACGGCAACGTGTTCAGACACTCCGATCCGTTGGCCGGGATGGAAGAGGGCGGTGTCTTCGTCATCCAGAGCCACGAGGATCCGGCGGAGGTGTGGGGCTCGCTTCCCGAGGTGGCCCGGCGGACCATTCAGGAGAAGAAGATCAAGGCCTATGCCCTGGACGCGTTCGGGATCGCGTCGGCCGAAGCCAGCGATCCCGAGCTGCGCTACCGCATGCAGGGCGTGGCGTTCCTGGGCGCCTTCTTCCGGTGTGCGCCTCTCGCCGAGCGGGAGGGCATGGATGAGGAAGGTCTGTTCAAGGGCATCGCCGCCCAGATCGAAAGCAAGTTCGGCAAGCTCGGGCAGCGCGTCGTGGACGACAACATGCGGGTCATCCGCAGAGGCTATGACGAGGTCCGAGAGATCCCCACGGACCTGGAGGCCTCGGGGGATGAGTCCCAGGAGGCTCCGGGCTCGCATCTTCCCTCCCTTCTCGACTCCCCCGACGCCGAGATGGGCATCGGAAACCAGGGGCGCTTCTTCGAGCAGGTGTGCGCGCTGTGCTCCATGGGCCAGGACGGGATCTCGGATCCGTACGCGGCCCTGTCCGCGATCCCGGCGGCTACCAGCACGGTCCGCGACATGACCGACATCCGCTTCGAGGTCCCCGACTTCGTGGCGGAGAAATGCACGGGGTGCAGCCAGTGCTGGGTACAGTGTCCCGACGCGGCCATCCCCGGGCTCGTCCTGAGCGTCGAGGACCTGTACGACACGGCGATCCGCGTCTCCACCAACGGCAGGCCCAACGACCGGGTGCAGCAGATCTCCAAGCACCTGGCCAAAGAGTCCCGCAAGATCCTGAAGGGCGTTCCGTTCAGCACCTTCGCCGACGTGGCCACGGCGGCGTACGCCAACGTGGTGGCGAAGCTCGGCTGGGAGGCGGATCGGCGCGCCGAGCTCGACGAGCAATGGGCCCGTGTGTTCCCGACGCTGGCGGAGTTCCCCCTGGCCAAGACGGCGCCGTTCTACGAGCTGCCCGAATCCAAGGAGAAGAACGCCGGTGGCATGCTGGCCATCACCATCAACCCCGAGGCGTGCAAGGGCTGCAACATCTGCGTGGACGTGTGTCCGGAGAACGCGCTCGTCACGGTGAAACAGGACGAGGACATCGTGGACCGGCTGCGGCGGAACTGGAAGTTCTGGGAGCGCCTGCCCGATACCGACGATCGCTTCATCAATGTCCGGGACATCGACGAGGGCATCGGCGTGTTGTCCTCACTCCTGCTCAAGAAGGACAACTACCGATCCATGGCCGGCGGTGACGGGGCCTGCATGGGGTGCGGCGAGAAGACGGCCGTGCATCTGGTCACGTCGACGGTCGAGGCTCTCATGCAGCCCCGGGTCGAGAAGCTGCTGGCACGGCTGGATGACCTGATCGCCTCGCTGGACCAGCTGGAACGGGAGATCCTCGCCTCCGACGCCGATCTGGCGAAGGCCGCGGCGGAGCCCGGTGACGATGTGGGGCTCAAGCTCAGCCCGGAGAAGAAGGAGCAGCTCCGGCTCCTGCAGAAAGCCAAGGAGGAGCTGGAGCACCTGAAGTGGCTTTACGTCCAGGGGCCCAGCGGAAAGGGCCGCGTGTCCCTGGGGATCACCAACTCCACGGGCTGCTCCTCGGTGTGGGGGAGCACGTACCCGTACAACCCCTACCCCTTCCCCTGGGTGAACCACCTCTTCCAGGATGCTCCCTCCATCGCCATCGGCGTGTTCGAGGGGCACATGCGGAAGATGGCCGACCACTTCCTCTCCATCCGGAGGGCCGAGCAGTTGGTCAACGGGACCTACGACGACGAGGCCTTCCGGGCGTTCGGCGTCGAGTTCAGCTGGGAGCGGTTCACCGACGAGGAGTTCCACCTCTGTCCGCCCATCCTGAGCATCGGAGGAGATGGCGCGATGATGGACATCGGCTTCCAGAACCTCAGCCGCCTGATGGCGAGCGGGAAGCCCATCCGCGTCATGGTCCTGGACACCCAGGTCTACTCCAACACCGGCGGACAGGCGTGCACCAGCGGGTTCACCGGTCAGGTGGCCGACATGTCCGCATGGGGGAAAGCGCAACACGGGAAGTCGGAGGTCCGCAAGGAGCTGGCCTTCATCGCCATGGCCCACAGAGGCGTGTTTGTTCACCAGTCCTCGCAGGCCTCCGCTTCCCACCTCATCCAGGGCGTCATCAAGGGACTCAACACCCGACGCCCCTCGGTGTTCGTCGTCTACACGCCGTGCCCGGTGGAGCACGGGCTGGCGGATGACTGGGCGCCCACCGCCGCCAAGCTTGCCCTCGAGAGCCGGGCGTTCCCGTTCCTCACCTATGATCCGGACGGGGGGCCGGACATCGCCGACTGCCTGTCCCTGGACGGCAACCCGGCGGTGGAGGACGTCTGGCCCACGTACGAGCTCAAGTACGTGGACGACGACGGCAGCGACGCGTCCATGGAGCTTCCCCTCACCTCGGCCGACTGGGCTCTCACCGAGGTCCGGTTCCGGAAGAACTTCGCGCCGGCCAGGCCCGAGGAAGAGGACGACATGGTGCTCTTCCACGAGTTCGTCGCCATGAGCGACGACGAACGCCTCGGGAAGGTTCCTTTCATCTGGACGTTGAACGACGATCGCACGCTCAAGCGGATGCGCGTGTCGAACGAGATGGTCCGTCTCGCCGAGGACCGACTGATGTTCTGGCACCAGCTGAAGGAGCTGGCGGGCTTCGACGTGCCCGAGTCGGTGCACGACTCCCTCAGCTACGAAATGGAGACCCAGTACGACGCGAAGCTCAAAGCCCTCACCGAGGAGTACGAGGCGAAGCTGGCGGACCTGAGGGCCACCTACCCGAGGGCCATCGCTCGCAGGATGGCGGAGGGCCTCCTGAAGCTGGGCAACGGCCAGATGACGGTGGCGGACCTCCTCACCCGCGCCGAGGACACTCCGGGGCTCGAGCCCATCGGACCGGTGGGTGGCGTGGAGCTCGGCAACGGCGGCGCGGCCGCACCGGCGACGGCTCCACCGCAGCCGACGGCTGAAGCCCCTGTGGCGGTGGCCGAAGCTCCGGCGCCTGCGGCTGCAGAGGACGAGGACGAGGACGAATCCCTGGGGATGGACCCGTGGATCGAGACACTCCGGTGCACGTCGTGCAACGAGTGCACCAACCTCAACCCGCGCCTGTTCGCGTACGACGACAACAAGCAGGCGTACATCAAGGACGTGCACGCGGGCACGTTCGCCCAGCTCGTCCAGGCCGCGGAGCGGTGCCCGGCGGGCATCATCCACCCAGGGGACCCGGTGAACCCCAGGGAGAAGGATCTGGAGAAGTGGGTGAAGCGGGCGGAACCCTTCAACTAGCGCACATGGCTCACGCCGAGGAAGCGTTCGGGGCCGGTCGCCGTCACGTGGCCGGCCCCGAGTCGCGATAAGGCCACATGACCCATCTCCGGCAGATCGTTCGATCGTTGGCCCTTCGCCCGGGATTCTCGGCACTCGTGGTATCCACGCTGGCTCTGGCCATCGGGGCCAACAGCGCCATCTTCTCGGTCCTCGACGGAGTGGTCCTCGAGCCGCTTCCCTATCAGGAGCCTGGCGAGCTCTTCATGATCTGGGAGAGCAATCCCAGCCAGGGCCTCCAACAGTCCACGACGTCGGCTGCCACGTTCATCGACTGGCGGGAGCGCTCGGACGCGTTCGAATCCATGGCGGCCTATCGGTATCGAGGATACACGCTCAACCTCGACGGCGTGCCGCGACGCATCTCCTCGGTGGAGGCCGCGCCGGGGCTCTTCGACCTGCTTGGGGTGGCACCTCGGTTGGGTCGTTCCTTCACGCCGGAAGAGGAGAAGCCCGGCAACGAGCGCCTCGTCATCCTGAGCCATGGTGCGTGGGAAAACCGGTTCGGCGCCGACCCTTCGGTGGTGGGCAGCGTTCTTCCCCTGGATGGGGAGCCTCACACGGTGGTGGGGGTCATGCCCCCGGGCTTTCAGTTTCCACCCGGTGATTCCGATGTAGAAGCGTGGTCGCCGCTCACGATGGATCTGGAGAACCTGCTCTCCCGTCCCCACCGGATGTACAACACGATCGGTCGCCTGAGGGACGGCGCCACGGAAGACGGGGCCCTCACCGAGATGGAGGCCATCGCCGCGGAGTTGGCCCGCGAGTATCCGGAGTCGAACGAAGGTTGGTCGGTCACGCTGGTACCCGCTCGCGATCAACTCCTCGGTGACACCACAACGACCGTGTGGGTCCTCTTCGGGGCGGTGAGCCTGGTGCTCCTGATCGGGTGCGTGAATGTCGCCAACCTGCTTCTGGTCCGCTCCGCTGAACGTAGCAAGAGGGCCGCCGTTTCTGCGGCCTTCGGAGCTTCTCCCGCCGACCTGGTGCGGCACTCCGTGATGGAAGGGCTGGTCCTCGGCGTTGCCGGGGGGCTCGCTGGTCTGACGGTGGCGTGGGTCGGGGCTTGGCTGCTGCGCCGGGTGCTCCCCGCTGGCTTTCCCCGGGTCGAGGAGATCGGCATCGATTGGACGGTGGTGGGGTTTACCGGGGGGGTGGCCCTGTTGTGCAGCCTCCTGTTCAGCCTGACCCCGGCCCTCCGGACCATGAGGACCGACGTTGCGTCGATCCTCCAGGATTCGAGTCGAGGCTCCTCACTGGGGCGTCGCTCCCGGCGACTCGCCGCGGTCATGGTGGCTTCCGAAGTCGGGCTGGCCGTGGTGCTCATGGTCGGTGCCGGGTTGCTCCTTCGCAGCTATGTGCGTCTTACTTCCGTCGATCCAGGATTCCGGACGACCGAGGTGGTGGCGGTGGCCATCGAGCTCCCGCCGGCCCGCTACCAGGGTCCGGCTCAGCAGAGGGCTTTTTTCACAGAGCTGATGGGTGGCCTGCGAAGCCTCCCCGAGGTGGAGGCAGTGGGAGCCGTGTCGTTCCTTCCCATGAGCTCCATAGGCGTGGAGTTCGACATGCCATTCACCGTCGAGGGACTGCAGGCCAGGTCGCCATCTCAGAGACCGACCGCGGAATACCGGGGCGTCTTCCCCGGATACTTCGAGGCCATGGGGATCCGTCTCGTGGCGGGACGGCTGCTGGACGAGTTGGACGGTACGGACGAGCGAAGGGTCGTGCTCATCAACGAGACGGTGGCGCGTCGTTATTTCCCCGACCGGAGTCCCATCGGTCAGTCCGTCGACATGCCCATGGCGGGGAGCCTGGAGATCGTGGGTGTGGTGGGTGATATCCGACACGATGGCCTCGGGACCCAGGCAAATGCGGAGATGTTCGTCCCCTACGGGCAGCTTCCTCTCGCCGCCATGCACGTCGTGGTACACACACGCGAGGATCCGGGCCCCACGATCCGCGCCATCCGCGAGCGGATCCTCGCCGTCGATCCGGAGCAGCCAGTCACCGAAGTGAGCGCCATCGAGGATCTCCTTGCCGACTCCGTGGCGCCCTCGCGTTTCAATATGTCCCTTCTCCTCGGACTGGCGATGGTTGCTGTCCTTCTGGCGGCGGTCGGCGTGTACGGCGTGGTGTCGTACGCCGTGTCTCTGCGCACCCGAGAGCTCGGCGTGCGCATGGCGCTCGGCGCGGGCGCACGTTCTGCGGTGGGCCTCGTGATGGGACAGGCAGGCGGCGTGGTGGCGGGGGGTGCGGCCCTGGGCCTGCTTGTGGCTCTGGTTTTTGCTCGGGTCCTCCGGGGCCTCCTCTACGAGGTGGAGCCGGTAGACGCCGGCACCTACGTGACCGTGATGGCCATGACCTTCGTCGTCGGGATCCTGGCGGCGGCGGTGCCGGCAGCGCGGGCAGCGCGGGTGGATCCCGTGAACGCGCTTCGGGCCGAATAGGACCGATGAGCCCCCTGCGGATGGCATGGCGCAACGTCTGGCGAAACCGCCGACGCACGCTGGTGACGGTGGCGGCCACCACGCTCGCCTTCACGGTGATGGTTCTCTACTCGAGCCTCGTGCAGGGTTACCTGCGGACCATGGAGAGCAACCTGCTGGACCTCGAGCTGGGAGACGTCCAGATCCATGCGCCTGGGTACCGGGACGATCCGTCGTTGTACGAGAGCGTGCAGGGGGTCGACGACCTCCTTCGGCGGTTTGACGAGCTCGGATTCCCAGCATCGGCCCGCATGCTCGGGTTTGGACTTGTCGCGTCGAGCGAGGCTTCGTCGGGTGCTCAGCTCCAGGGCATCGACGTGTCCAGGGACCAGCGGGTGAGCCGGATCAGTGAGCGGGTCCGTGAGGGACGCTGGCTCGAAGCTGGCCCGTCCTACGACGTGGTGCTGGGGGCCCAGCTCGCCCGCACCCTTGTGGTGGAGCCCGGGGACGAGGTGATCCTCCTGGGTCAGGCCGCGGATGGCAGCACCGCCAACGACCTGTTCGTGGTTCGCGGTATCCTGCGCCCGGTGGGGGAAGGCATCGATCGGGCGGGGGTGTTCTTGTCGGAGGAGACCTTTCGCCGCTTCTTCGCGTTTCCCAGCGGGGCGCACGAGATCATCCTCCGCCGCCCCGAGGATACGGAGCTGGGGACGTTCGCGCAGGTCGTTCGCACGACTGCCCCCGAGGAGCGGGTCGAGACGTGGCGGGAGCTCTCTCCTTCCCTCGCCTCCATGCTCGATTCGGTACAGGGACTGATGGTGGTGGTCTTTCTCATCATCTATGTGGCGATCGGAATCCTCATCCTCAACGCCATGCTCATGGCCGTGTTCGAGAGGATCCGTGAGTTCGGCGTCCTCAAGGCCATCGGATTTCCGCCGACCCAGGTCCTCTTCGTGATCCTGTGCGAGTGCGGGATCCAGGCGGGGCTGGCCGTGGCCGTGGGCTTGGCTCTGGCCGTTCCCGGCCTCTGGTATCTGGTGAACGTCGGCATCGACATGGGCCGGCTCGGCGGCATGGCCATGATGGGCGTCGTGGTCGATCCGGTATGGCGCGGCATCGTGGAACCCTCGGTCATCACGACGCCGCTCGTCACGCTCCTGTTCATCGTGGGGCTGGCGGCGATCTATCCGGCGTCGAAAGCCGCATGGATCAGTCCCGTCCAGGCCATCCGGCACCGCTGAGGCCACGGGCATGGAGCTCTCGACGATGGTGCGGATGGCGTGGCGGAACCTCTGGCGCAATGGGCGTCGTACCGTGCTCACCCTCTTTTCCATCGCTTTCGGACTCTTCCTGGCGGTTCTCATGACCGCGATGCAGGACCGGAACTGGGCAGACATGATCGATCTCGCCGCGCGGCTCGGCGGCGGCCACGTCACGGTGCAGCACGAGGAGTTTCGCGACACGCCCACGCTGGACAGGACCGTGGATGGAGTGAGCGCCATCGCGGAGCGTGCCCTCGAGGATCCCGAGGTGACGCACGTTTCCGTCAGGGTGGCAGGTCAGGCTCTTCTCTCCACGGCTTCGTCGAGCCGGGGCGCGGCGTTCGTTGCCGTCGATCCACGCGCGGAGACTCCCTCCACGCTGGCGGTGCTCGAGGCGATCGTAGAGGGAGAGATGTTCGGGTCTTCCGACGACCCGGGAATCGTGCTGGGTGCGCGCCTTGCCGAGAACCTCGGGGTATCGCTGGGCAAGAAGGTCGTCTACAACATGACCGACCGGCACGGCGACATCATTGCCGGGCTGGGGCGGGTGGTGGGCATCGTTCGAACGGGCTCCCCGTCCGTGGACAACGGACTGTGCCTCCTCCCCCTGAATACCATGCGCCGGGCGCTTGGGTACGGCCCCGAGGAGGCGACTCGGGTTGCGGTCTTCATCGACGACCAACGACGCAGCGACGACGTCGCCGGTCGCTTGGCGTCGGCGGTGACTCCACCGGCCACCGCGCTTCCCTGGCATGTGAGCCAGCCGGAGCTCGCGGGGTTCATCGCCATGAAGGTCGGGGGTGCGAACTTCATGAAGATCCTCGTGGCCGTGCTGATCGCTGCGGGAATCTTCAACACCTTGTTCGTCAGCGTCACCGAGCGGATGAGGGAGTTCGGCATCATGTTGGCCATCGGATACAGCCCGGGAGACATCCGGACCCTGGTCATGCTGGAGAGTTTTTGGCTGGGCCTGGTGGGCCTGATCGTCGGCGCCGCCCTTACCGCCGGTCCCTATCTCTACCTCCATGCGCACGGCCTCGACATGAGCGCCATAATGGGGGAGGGAAGCGTCGACATCGCCGGAATCGGAATCTCCACGGTGATGAAGGTGGAGATCTTCCCGGTGAACGCGGTGATCATCGCGGTGGCCGCGCTGGCCGCCACGGTCGCCGCTGGCGCTTATCCTGCGTGGAAGGCCGGCCGGGTCGCCCCGGTGGAGACCATCCGGCTCGTGTGAGCCGCGGAGAGCTTGAGATGAGCGAATCCAGCCCCATCGTCGTCGTGGAGGCCCTGACCAAGATCTATCCGCAGGGCCGGTTGCAGGTACACGCCTTGCGCGGTCTGGATCTCACGGTGGAGGCGGGTGAGCTCACCGCCCTGTACGGGCCGTCGGGGTCCGGCAAGACGACCCTCCTGAACCTCATCGGTGCACTGGATCGGCCGACCTCCGGGAGCGTGGCTATCGAGGGTCGGGATCTGGGCGCGCTGAGCAGGAGAGAGTTGAGCCACCTGCGGAGGGACCGCATCGGATTCGTCTTTCAGGCGTACAACCTCATCCCCGTTCTGACCGCTTACGAGAACGCGGAGACGGTGTTGGCCCTGCAGGGCGTGCCGTCCCAGGAGCGGGAGAGGAAGATCCGGACCCTGTTTGTCGAGATGGGCCTGGAAGGTCTCGAGGACCGCAGGCCCGACGAGCTGTCCGGAGGACAGCAGCAGCGCGTGGCCATCGCGCGGGCCATCGCCGCCGACCCGGCGGTTGTTCTGGCGGACGAGCCCACGGCCAACGTGGACTCCGAGACCGCGGACCGACTCCTCGGGATCATGGAGAAGCTCAACGCCGAGCGCGGCGTGACCTTCATCTTCTCCACCCACGATCCGCGGGTCATGGAGCGGGCCCGAAGGTTGGTGCGGATCGTCGACGGGCGCGTGGACGGAGACGGAGGTCGGCAGGGCTGAGGTCCCGAGCTGTGGA
>JARRLD010000032.1:0-54617 GCA_037387345.1 Gemmatimonadota bacterium | reverse complement strand
TGACCGTCGTCGCGAGGAGCGACAGCGTCACGGTGGCCGACAGGACCCGGTCACGCCGCACCCCACGCAGGTCGTTGAGGACCAGGGCGGTGGAGGGGCCCACGGACCTACCTCCCCTCGGTGACGATGGAGCTCCGGAAGGCGCGCACGGTCCACCAGAATCCCAACGCGAGGCACACCAGCAGGTAGGCAACCGCCACGAGCTGCCCGGTCACCGACACCAAGTCGGGCTCCACCGCGGCCGTCAGTACCACCAGCATGGCGTACGACGGGATGGGAGCCAGGAGAGCTGCCCGGCCGGGCACCACGGCGAAGTGGGCCAGGAGCGGAAGGTAGAGCGCCGCAGACACCCAGAGCAGCGTCATCACCAGGTGGGTCATCGAGCTCGCCCGCGCTACGCAGGCGAGCCCCATGATCACCGCCGCCGAGCCGCAGAGGGCAAGCGCCGGAAGCTGGCGGAGGAGGTCGGGCATGCCCCGTGCGGCGACTCCGAAGACGACGAGACCGGACCCGATGGTGAGGAACGTGAGCGAGACGCCCTTCGCGGCCACGTAGGCGGCCGGCCTGTCGGGGGTCACCGCCAGCGCGTCGAGCGTGCCCTGGGCCTTTTCCATGAGCACCATGGCACCGACGAAGCTCAGGCCGATGGTAGCGGGATCCAAGAACACGAAGAACGCCGTCACCCGCGGAGCAGGGGGTCCGGTGGGAAGGAGGAGCACGAAACCACAGATCATGGCCGTGCTCACCAGCGTGGCCGGGAGGATGAAGGAGCGCCGCAGCAGCGTCAGCTCCAGTCGCAGCAGCCTGGCGAAGCCCTCCACGCTAGGCTGAGCCGCCCGTCAGGCTGACGCCCGTGACCGCCGCGAAGACCTGATTCAGACTCGCTTCCTGGCTGTGGATGGAGCGGATGTACCTGGTTCCGAGCACGTCCCGGAAGTCCTGGCTCGCGGCGAGACCGTCCAGGGGAAACTCCGTCACCTCTGCCTCGCCCTTCGGGCCGGAAGCGTGCTCAACGCGTACGGTCCGTCTCCCGTGGAGCGCCCTCAACGCACCGGGGGTGTCCATCACCATCATGCTGCCGTCCACCAGGAACCCCACTCGGTCACAGAGCTCCTCCACGTCGGCCATGTTGTGGGTGGTGAGGAGGATGGTCTTCCCCAGCGACCGCCCCTCACGGATCAGGTCCTTGAGGACGGACGCGTTCACCGGATCGAGACCGGCGGTGGGCTCGTCGAGGAGAAGCACCTGCGGGTCGTTGAGGAGGGCGCGCACGAAGCCGAGACGCATCTTCATGCCCTTGGAGTAGTCGGCGACCCGCTCGTCAGCGGCATCGGCGAGCCCTACGCGCGCCAGGAGGTCGGAGATGACTCCGGTGGGGCGGCGATAGAGCGCGGCGAAGAGCTCGAGGTTCTCCCGGCCGGTCAGCCGCAGGTAGTGGTTCGGAACCTCGAAGCCCACGCCGACCTGCGTATAGAACGAGTGGTCCCAGGCCCCGACGCTCCGGGAGAGCACTTCCACGGTTCCTGAGAATCGCCGGTTCAGGCGCATGAGGACGCGCTGGGTGGTACTCTTCCCCGCGCCTGACGGCCCGAGGAGCCCGAAGATCTCGCCCGGGGACACCGCGAACGAGATGTCGGCCACCGCGGCCCTGGTGGCACCGGGGTAGACGTACGTAAGGTTGTCGACGCGGATCACATCACTGAGCGGTTGTGGTCCCGATGGCTTCCAGTGTCACTCAGTAGTCGCACGTCGGCATCGATCGGTTCAGGGGAACCGCGATCGCTCGACCTCCACCAATGCAGCGGACCGGATTGCCGCCCCCCGATCGGTTACAGCACCGTCATCGCCGGCCCCTGGCCCCCGACTACTTCTCCGTCTTCGGCGTCGACGGCATCCCCGCACCCCACAAGCCCTTCTGCAACGACTCCATGTACGCGCCCCACGGGCCCTTCCGGACGGCCTCCCTCCACGCGTCCCACGGAGTCCGGGGCCGCTGCTTGAGGCGCTCGGTTTCACGCGCCGCGCGCTGGGCCTCCCACTCGCGGACACTCTCGGGGAAGAGGTGGCACGGCAGCACACCATCCGGAGTCTCGTTCGTGTAGTACCACTTGGTGCCCCACAGTTGCCCGAGGTTGTCTGGATCGTCCGGATTGTCGATGAGGAAGTCCGTCGCGACCCTGACGGCGCGCTTCGACTTGGAGCTCTCCGTCTGCCGATAGATCTCCCGGATGATCCGGGCTCGCAGCGTCGGGGAGACCGACATCATGGAGGCCACCATGGTGGGCAGCGTCATCACGTCCGGATCGAGCCGCAGATACCGATCTTCGCTGAGCAAGCGCGAGCACGTGTACTGTGACGACGACGAGGGCTGGTCCAGGGAATAGGCGCTCTGCGGCCAAAAATTGCGGTCGAAGGGATTGAACGGCAGCAACTGAGCCGGCAACAGGCCGATATCGAAGTTCCGGTATCCGTACGCGGGCAGCGCCTGGCCCGGGCCGACAGACAGGCACTTGAACCAACTCAGCAGGATACCCTTGCCTCGTGACCGGACCCACTCCTTGTCGGCCAGCTTGTCATCGCCGATGAGCTCCTTGGCCTCGGCCAGCAGCCCCTCCTTGCCATGCTTCTTCTCACGCGTCCAGAAATCCTCCCGAATCGCCTTCGGCGATGCGTACTTCTGGCCGGCGGCCAGAATCCGGCGGATCTGCTCCCGGGGGTTCGACTGTGGATCGTCTTTCACTTCCTTCGTCTTCTTGCGCTCCGGTGGCTCCGTCATCTCGAGACCGTCGTCGACGCAGACCTCCCACTGCCGAAGCAGGTGGGCGACGGCGCCCATCGACGGGTCGGCCGACATCAGGCCCCCGTCTCCGAGACCACCACGGAACGGCCTGATTCCGGGGACGCACATCGCCGCCATCGCGATATCGACGACTTTGAGGTCCCGGTCGTCTTCGTTCAGCGCCTGGTTGTCGAAGAACTTCGGTCGCCAGTGTCGCTGCGTTTGCCCGGCCTTGGGATCCTTGGCCTGCGGGGGCTTCCCCATCCGGAAGACGTGGTCCGGACGCAGAGCCGCCCAATCGGGCGTCGCACGGTCGAAGACCGTGCCGAACGCTCCCGGCGCGGTGTGTTCCTCTGCCGTGGCTCCGGTGTAGTTGAACGTGCTGATGAGCACCCGGTTCGGCAGGTCCCCAAGCGTCATGTCCCCGAAGACATCATACAGCCCCGCGTACTCGTCTTCGGCACCGAACATGGCTGTCCATCCCTTGGTCCAGCGCGTCACGGGCCCCTCGTTCGAGAGGATTCCGGTCCGGGTCCAGAAACGCTCCAGGACTCCCGCCAGCACCGCCTCCCGGGGGGACTCGAAGAGCGCAAGCAGGAGCGCGTTGGCAGCGCCGGCCGAGCAGCCGGCCAGGACTCGCACCTGGCCGGGTACCAGGAAGCCTGGCACCGCCTCGCACAACTGCCGGAGCCAGATGGCTTCGGTCAGTCCGTAGATCCCACCGCCATCGAGCGACAGCACGAACGGCGTTCGGCCATCGCCGTCGTAGAACCCGTTCAGAATCTTCAGGATCTCGTCGTACTTGAACTGTTGCTGGCTCAGGCTTTCCATTCGTCGGACCCTCCGGTGAGGCGGGGCGCACGTCGTTCTAGCCTGCCCCCGAAGCACGCGCATGTTAGGACCTCTGGGGCTCGTCTGCCAGTGATGCTGGGGGTAATGCTCAGTCCGGACCCCGTTCCCGGCGACTGGCGTGCGGGCTGCCTCAGGGCCGCGCGCGAAGAGCCCCACTCGGTGAGGCAGTACACGCTCCGCCATGAGCGCCTGATCGCGTTCTCCTGCAAAGGCCGGGGGATCTGTCATGCAACACCCGGCGCATGGCAGAGGTCGCCGCCCACTTTGGCAAGCCCGCGTGCGCCGCCCCCGCGGACCGCACCACGTTCCGTTTCGTCGGGACCGATCACGGTTGGTTTCCCTCTATGGGGCTGGCGGTCAAGACGCACGCTGCCTACACGCCGTCGGACCACGTCTTGGCCGCCAGCGTCCGCGTCGCTTGAGATGCCGGATCGCTTGCTCAGCGCGGGGCGGCGTTCCCCGCTCGGGGGCGGGAACCATCCTTCTATCTGGGGCTCAACATCGGCCCATCGCTTCGTTCGGCTCTCCAGGGGCGCATAGCCTATCCCGGGGGACTCGGACCGGATGGCCCAGCCCAGAAATCCAATAGATGCTCTCCCCTGTAAGCCATTCGCTTCCCTTTCGTCGGGCTCGTCCTCGGACGCGACGACCACAAGGACCTGAACGGTCCGACACGAAACAGAGCGGCCATAGACAACAGAGCCTACGAGATGGTCGTGGCCGGTCTGCACTACTTCAAGGTGAACGATGGGGTGCGGACCAGCAACGCCTACTCGTGGCACGTTCAGCACGTCTGGGGCGCGTACGTCCGGGACGACTGCATCGAGAACGATCACCTTCATTCTGGCCGCGTCTACGACGCGCTCTTCGACGGGTGCTATACGGGCATCAGCACCAAACCGAGCAGCAGCGACAACGAATCGGACGGAGCGGGGCAACTCGTGGAGCTCGATCGCGTTCTGCCGCGGATGCAGCCGATGCCGTACCCGTACAAGTGGAGGTCGAAGTCCGGAGTCATCGGGGCTGATGGCCAGCCATACGACGGCACGGGGATTCCCTACGGACACGACGACATCTTCAAGCTGGTCAACGACGTAGTGGAGCGGAACCCGCACTTCAGCGTCCGCAACAGCGTGTTCCTGGCGACCCACTACACCACGGACGGCAAGCTGAACTTCCCGCCGGAGTCGTTGATGGATGCGTGCGAGAACAACACCATCATCTGGCTGGGAGGAGGCGAGTACCCCGGCGAGCTGCCCACGTCGAAGTTCCCTGGCTGCTTCACGGTGCTCACGGGGCAGCAGGGGATCGACTACTGGGTGGACAGGGTGGCCGATTGGCACGCGAGGCATCCCCAGGTGGGAGCCCATCGGAAGCCGGGATCACCGGGGAGCCTCGAGTTTCCCAGAGTGTTCTGAGGACCAGGTGAAGCGATCGATCCGCGTCAGGGTCCCTGGAGGATGACAGACTCCGGGGGCCCTCGTCGCGCACCGCAGGTCCGGGCGTGGCTCTGCCCTAGACCGTCAAGTCCTGCCACACCAACGACGAGGCCCCCCGGTTTTCGCCGGGAGGCCGTTATGTTTCAGTGTTGAGTCAACGCTGACTATATGGTCGCTGCAGGACTGCGCTCTATGCCCGGTGATTCCGGGTGGTCCCGGAGAACGCCCGTCGTTGGCCGATCTTCTCCGGCGGTATTGGGCATGATGGCCCTCACGAAGGTCCGAAACCGGGGGCAGTATCCCCACCCTGGCGGCCAGAGGTCGATGGGGAGCCAGTCGAACCCGCAAGCCGGGACCTGGGCACGGCCTCAGGTTGGCCGAGAACCAGGACCCAGAAGATCATCAGCGGCATCTTGACCAGCGCGTAGTACCCCACGAACGGCAGCAGGTCGGGCCGGCCCAGCACTTCGATGATCAGCAGAGCGATCACCACGTTCTGGATCCCCACCTCGATGCCGATGGTGAAGGCGTCCCGCCCATCGAGGCCGAAGCCGCGTGCGGCACCCCACCCTCCCAGCGTCGCGATCACGTCGAACAGCACGGCGGCGAAGACCACGGCCAGCGAGAACTCCGCCACGATGAACGGCCACCGGATTGCGATATAGGCAACGATCACGGCGATCATCATGACGATCACCACGCGTCGGGTGAAGCGCTTCATCCGCTCGGCGAGGGCCGGTTTCCACGCGCCGACTGCCATGCCGATACCCAATGGAACCACCAGGAGCACGAAGCTGCGCACCAGCATGGGAAGGACGGACAGCTCATGGACCATTCCGCCACCGCCCAGCCGCAACCCGACGTTGACCCAGAGGGGAATCGTCACGACCCCCGCCAGCGTGGAGCATGCCGTCAACACCACGGAAAGGGAGAGCCGCCCCCGACCCCAGTAGGTGACCATGTTGGAGGCTGCCCCGCCCGGCACCGCGGCGATGATGAACGCGCCCTGCGGGATCTCCGGGAAGGTGCGGAACGCGACGAACAGCGCCGCCGCGAGCAACGGGAGGAGCAAGAGCTGGCCCGCAAGCCCGACGATGAGCGCCCGCGGCCGCCTGAGTACCTCGCGGACGTATTCGAGCTTCACCTGTGCGCCCAGGAGTGCCATCAGGGTCACGAGCACCAGCGTGAGAAGACCGACCAGCCAGCGCGGCGGTAGGGTCATGCGCGCGCTCCCGTCGCGTCCGCCGATGCGTCGAGCGGCACAAGGCGTCGGATTTTTCCCGTGGCCCGGTCGCGCTCGAGAGCGTCGACGATCCGGATCGAGACGCGGGGATGCGGGAGTCCGACCTCAGCCAAGGCCCGTCGGAGGTCAGCCGTCAGGACGGCCTGATCGAGGGTGTCCCGGACCACCAGGTTGGCGTGGACGCCGTCCGCCGTCTGGCAGATCTGATAGTCCACGACGGCCGGAGCCTCGACCACGGGGGCGAGAACGGTCAGGGGGTGCACCTTCTTGTCACCGTACCTGAAGGTCTTCATCGATCGACCCTGGACCGTCGCCACCAGGTGCCCATGCCCGGACGCGTCGGGACGGCGGGCGAAGCGGTCCTCCAGGACGTACCGGATCAACGGCTGGGCCCGGTTGAACAGGTTGGTGACGAGGACGGCGGACGACGGCATGCCCGGCGCCACGGGTCCGTACCGCTCGTCGACGAGCTCGACGATCGTCAGATCCCTCCAGAAGGTGAATGCGGCCTCATTGGGCCGGCGAACGCCGAAGAGTCCCTCGCTGCTGGCGAATATGTCGGTGATCGGCGCGCCGAACGCGGCCGTGATCCTGGCTTCGACTTCAGGCTCGAGTTGCTCCGCCGCCGTCCTGATGCGGGTGGGTCGGATCGAGAGACGCCCCGCCCGCAGCTCTTCCGCCAGGAGGTTGAGGATGCTCGCGTAGCTCATTAGCGACTCGGGCCGGCACTCGTTGAGGCGCGTCACGATCTCCTGCAGAGGAAGAGTGGCCGGAATGTGGGTGAGCCCGACCGGGCCTCCCACGAGGAGCGCTGATACCAGGCCCGAGCTGTGGGCCACACTGGGCGCGAGGACGTTCGCCACGGCCGTCCCGGGTGGTGCCCGGTCTCCCTGTGCGATCATCCGCGAAGCGAAGTCCACCATGCCGTCCCAGGTATAGACGAAGGTCCCCTTCAGCCCGGAGCTGCCGCCGGTGGAGATGGCGAAGAACGCGTCGTCCAGCATCACGGGATCCTGGGCGGTGGCCGCGAGGTGAGTCTGGACCCGTTCTCGCGTGAGGCGGCGGTCGGTCACGACATCGTCGTACGCCTCCATCATCTCCTTCTTCGTCATGACCGGTAGCGACGATAGCTGGTTGAGCGCAAAGGTCTCGGGGTCGATGCCCGCGAGGCGCTCCGCGTGGAACGGTGAGTGCTGCTTGGCGTGACTGAGAAGGAGACAGAGCAGGCGCTCCTGGTGGGTGTGAATCCGGCGTCTGTCCCAGCGCATCTGTTCGAGGTGGGTGGGGACACGCGCTCGGACGGCCGCCAGAAACCGGCTCCGCAGCCCCTCCGGGGAGGAGGTCATCGGGGCTTTTCCTTCTCTACGGGTGGCTCAGGAGCCATGTCCGTCAGCAGCAACCGAATGGCGTCGCGGCCAATGCCGAAATGGTTCCCAGGCGCCTCGGCGAGCGCCTCGAGCGTCCCTCCGCTGTCGATGGCGGACAGAAACCGAGCCAGCTCCGCCGGCTCGTACTCAGGGGTCAGTCCTTCTCGGGAGATCAACGTCTCGAAAACCCGAGTCAGGCGTGCGAGCGTCTTTCTGTGCAGCTCCTGGTACGAGCGGTTCAGATCGGGGGTCCGCGCCGCGTGGATCCGGAACTCCAGCACGAATAGCGGCCAGCGCCAATCGGCGAGCTGGATCGTTCGATTCCGCTCCCACATGTCACGCAACGTCTGGTCCAGGGGGGCGTCGCCGATACGCTCCAAGGTCTGGTCGACGCGCCACTCCATCCGCTGCTCCATGAGGGCCAGCGCAAGATCGTCCTTGCTTCCGAACTGCGAGTAGACCACCCCCTTCGAGAAGCCGGCCTGGTCGGAGATCTCGTCCAGGCTCGCCCCATGGAATCCCTTCTCGCGGAAGATCTTCCCGGCCGCATCGAGCACGCGCTTGCGGTTCAGCGCCTTCTGTTCTGGTCGTTTCACTCTTGACATACCAACGATGTTAAGATACCGATGGTATCTTAACAAGAGTGTAAGAAGTAGGCGGTCCAACGGAGCGAGGGCTACGCAATCCCCGGACCGACCCTCCTGCCGGAGTTGCCATATGTCCGACCTTTGGCGTGACCTCCGATTCGCCGTACGCTCGCTCGCGAAGAACCCCTCGTTCTCGCTGATCGCGATCGTCACGCTCTCCCTCGGGATCGGCGCCACGACATCGATCTTCAGCGTGGTGAACGCGGTGGTGATCCAGCCGCTGCCGTATCCACAGGCTGACGAGCTCGTCCACGTGGGAACGGCCATGACGGATGGCCGCGCGACCGGAGGCGGCCTCAGCCCGTTCGCGCTCGTTCGCTTGCGGGAGCAGAGCAGCAACTACGAGGACTTCGCCGGCGCATTCCGCTTCGAGGTGGCAATCCAGGACCCTGCTGCACGCCCCCTGAAGACCGAGGCCTACGTCGTTACGGAGGGTTTCTTCGACATCTTCGGCGCCCCCATGGCCCTGGGGCGTGGCTTCACACCGGAGGAGCACCTCCAGAATACCGACGCGGGGTTCCTGGTGCTCAGCCACCGTCTCTGGGCCAATGCCTACGGCGCCGATCCGTCGATCGTCGGCTCCACGATCGCCGCCGGCAGAGGAAGCTATACGATCGTCGGTGTCGCCGGGCCCGACTTCGACTACCCGGCAGGCGCCGATCTGTGGGTCGCGTTCGCGCCTCCCGAGGATATCACGGCGGTGTTTCTGGACGGAGTCGCGCGCCTCGCGGACGGGTCCAGCCTCCAGCAGGGCCGGACCGAGCTCGCGATGCTCGCGACACGGTACGCGGAGGAGTCGACCAGCTTCCGTGCCCGCACCATCGTGGCCACCGACCTGAAGGAATGGGTAGTCGGGGATTCGAGCCAGACGCTCCTCATTCTCCTGGCAGCCGCGGTTACGCTCCTGCTCATCGCGTGCGCCAACGTCACGACTCTGCTCCTGTCCCGTGGTGCGGCGCGCACGAGGGAGATCGCGCTCCGCGCGGCCCTCGGGGCCGGACGATGGCGGCTGGCTCAGCAGCTCGTGACGGAAGCGCTGACGCTCGCAGCCGCCGGTGCGGTTGCGGCGCTGCTCCTCACGGTCGCGTCGCTGCAGCTGCTGTCACGTGTCGGACCCGGGGAGTTGCCCCGGCTCTCCGAAGTCGGCATCGACTCGACCGTGCTCGCATTCACGCTCGGCGTCACAGCGGCTACCGGAGTTTTGTTCGGACTCATGCCGGCCGTCCGCCTGGTGTCGACGGACATCAGGTCCCTCATGGGAGGCAGCTCGCGGGGCGCATCGGGAGGACGAGGCGGCTCCCACGTGTTCAATACGCTGGTTTTCGCACAGACGGGACTCGCCGTGGTGCTGGTGATCGGGGCGGGCCTTCTGGTGCGCAGCTTTGATCGGCTGAGCCGCGCCGAGGGCGGGTTCACCCCACAGGGCGTCCTGGTCATGGACGTGAACCTCGCCCAGGCGGTCTACCCGAGCTACGACGAGGTCGTCCGGATGTATGATCAGCTCGCTGATCGAGTCCGCGAGATTCCCGGCGTGACGTCGGCGGGGTTCGGACCGAGCGTCCCGTTCGGACCCACCCGGGGCATCTCCATGAGTCAGTACGTGGTGGGCATCGACAACTGGGACGAGCCGCCGCGCGCTCAGGTCCGGCCCGTCGCACCCGGCTATCTCGAAGCCCTCGACATCCGGCTCGTCGAGGGCAGAGGCATCTCTCGCGACGATCGTCCCGAGGGCCCCGGCGTCGCCGTCGTGAACGAGACCTACGTGGCCCAGATGCTCCAGGGTGCTCCCGCCCTGGGTCAGCAGGTGAACTTCTCCGTGGCCGCCCTGCGGGATGCGGGCAACCCCGTCGGCTACCAGCGACTTGGCGAGTGGGAGATCGTCGGTGTGGTGGAGGACGCCAAGTTCGAGTCGATGGCCATCGCTCCGACCCCGGATGTCTATGTCCCCCACACCCAGATCAACACGCGTCGTGGGCTGTTCGTCGTGCACACGGAGGGCCGCGAGCCGACTGACGTCACCGCCGAGCTGCGTGCACTCGTCCGGGAGGTGGATCCGACGGTGCCGGTCGAGTTCAACACCATGGAGACCCTGATCTCCAATTCGCTCGGCACCGAGCGGCTCGCGATGACGCTCCTGCTCGCCTTCGGCATGTCGGCTGCCGCCCTCGCCGCCGTCGGGATCTACGGTGTCATCGCGCTCAGCGTGGAGGGCCGGATCCCCGAAATGGCCATCCGGGCGGCGCTCGGTGCGGAGCCGGGCCAGATCCTCTGGTTGGCGATGTCGAGGGGCTTTCTGCTGGGAGCGGTCGGCATCGTCGCGGGTGCAGGCGCCGCGGTCCTCGGTCGGCGTGTGCTGGCTTCGCAGCTCTACGAGATCAGCGCGACGGATCCGATGGTCATGATCGGCGCGCCGCTGGCCCTTGCGCTCGTGGCGTTCGTCGCGGTCCTGGTGCCCGGGCTGCGGACCCGACGCATCAACCTGTCGACGACGCTACGGGCTGAGAACTGACGCGCAGGTGTCGGATGACTGTGCCGAACACCCGCCGCCGTTCGACCTCCGCCAGCCGCAACGGAGCGGCCTCAAGGCGCAGGCGCCAATCGCATCCACCCTCATGAAACGATCCGGCCGTTGGTCACGGGCCTGTATTCGAGGCCTGTTGCGACTAGCTTCTCCTGATGAAGTCGGCCCTTCTCGCCTTCGGACTGCTCGCGCCTGTCGCGCCGACCGTTGCCATGGCCGGGTCTCAAGACGAGCCCGGTGCCGTCTACCTGGGTATCGACGGTGCGACCGCGGTCGCGCTCCCCCGCTTGGACGCCGACGTCCTCATCGACGGCGTGCTCGACGAGGACGTCTGGTCGCAGGCGGCGGTGCTCACGGGCTTCTCACAGTACTTCCCCGTCGATGGGCTCCCCGCGGTCGACAGTACCGACGTCCTGGTGTGGTACTCAACCCACGCGCTCTATATCGGAGTGCACGCACATGAGCCGCATGCTCCCGTGAACGCCACGCTCGCGGACCGTGACCACATCTTCGGAGACGATTACGTCAAGATATTCCTGGACCTCTTCCACGACGGAAGGCGCGCGCTGTTCTTCGCCGTGAATCCCCTCGGCATCCAGTCGGATGGCACGGAGACGGAGGAGCAGCGCTCGAGCACGTTCTTCGGCGCGAACGAGTCGCGCGCGCGCACCGACCTCTCGCCCGACTACGTGTTCGACTCGAAGGGGCGCACGTCGGCGGACGGATACGAGGTCGAGATCCGCATCCCCTTCAAGAGTTTGCGCTATCCTTCGGACGAGCCGCAGACGTGGGGCTTCAACGTGGTGCGGCAGGTGCAGCACTCGGGGCAGCTGCAGACATGGACGCCGGCGCGACAAGGCGAGGCATCCTTCCTCGCGCAGAGCGGAACGCTCCAGGGGCTCTCGGGGATGCGGCGTGGCATGGTGCTCGACGTGAATCCGGAGGTGACCGGCCAGGTGGTGGGCTCACCCGGGCCAGAGGGCGGCTGGGCATATGACGGCCCGGGGAGCCAGTGGGGCGCCACCGTGCGGTGGGGCGTCACCACGGACCTCAGCGCGAACGGCACGGTGAATCCGGACTTCAGCCAGGTCGAGTCTGACGCCGCTCAGATCGCGTTCGACCCACGCCGGGCACTTTCCTATCCCGAGAAGCGTCCGTTCTTCCTGGAGGGGGCCGAGCAGTTCTCCGCGCCGGGGAACCTGATCTACACGCGCCGCATCGTTGATCCGGTGGGGGCCGTCAAGCTCGCCGGTACGGTCAGTGGGACCGACGTGGGATTCCTCTCAGCCGCAGACGCCGAGTCGCTCTCGCGCACCGGCACGGATCGGCCCATCTACAATCTGTTGCGCCTCCGGCGCCCGGTGGGCGAGGGGAGCACCCTCGGATTCACGTGGACCGACCGTGTCGAGGGGCACGACTACAATCGCGTCGGCTCCGTGGACGCCCGCTTCGTGTCAGGCCCGTACACGCTCACCGCCCAGGTCGCCGCCAGCCGGACGCGGCGCGACGGCTCGTCGATCACGGCCCCGTTCTGGACCTTTGCCGCACGCCGCTCCGGGCGGGGCTCCGGGTGGTCCCTGAGCGCAAGGGGTAGCGACCCCGACTTCGTGGTAGGGAGCGGCTTCCAGTCACGGCCTGGTATCGCCGTGCTCAACTTCACGCCGCGCCTCACGCGCTTCAGCGGAGCCGGCTCCCCCTGGGAGAGCTGGAGCACGAGCCTGGTGATCGACGGCACCTGGCTTTACGACCGCCTCGGGCACGGCAGCCCCGATGAGGCCAAGCTGCACCTCAACAACTCCATCGTGTTCCGCGGCGGGTGGAACCTGGGGGCGTCGTTCATACTCGAGAAGTTTCTTCTCCCGAGGGGAGTCTACGACGACTACGCCATCGACCTGGGCGCGGACACGGTCGCATTCGCCGGCCGGCCGAGCATCAACAATTACGACTTCGTGGTCAGCCTCGGGACTCCGCAGTTCCCCACCTTCTCGGCCCACGGCTTCCTGATCTGGGGGCGCGACGAGAACTTCGCCGAGTGGGCCCCCGGCTACATCGTGTGGACGAGCCTCAACGGCACGTGGCGGCCTACCGACCGCGTGCGCATCGAGGGGAGCTACGACGAGACCCGCGTGCTCCGCACCAGCGACTGGAGCCGGGTGAACGTCACCCAGGTGCCTCGCCTCAAGGTCGAGTATCAGCTGGCACGCCCGGTCTTCGTTCGGCTGGTGGGCCAGTACGTGTCCAGGCAGCGAGACGCGCTCAGGGACGACGGGCGCACCGGCCGGCCGATCCTGCTTCGGGATCCCGCCACCGGCGGCTACGTCGCCGCGGCCGCGACCCAGCGGAACGACGTCCGGTTCGACGCGCTCTTCTCGTACCGCCCGACCCCCGGCACCGTACTCTTCCTGGGCTATGGCGGAGACCTCGGCGAGGCACAGGCGTTCCACTTCAGCGGGCTCGACCGGCGCGCCGACGCATTCTTCGTCAAGCTGTCCTATTTGTTCCGGATGTGACGCGGGGTTCTCGATGAAGGTCCAATCGGCGCCGTGATTCGCGGCTACGCCACGCAATCTGCCGGGATCGGTTCGGCGAGGACGACATTCTTGACCCCGAGCCACTCCCTCTGGCCGTGGGCCGACGTTGGTCACCACATTGGCTTCATGAACATGCTACGGAGTATCTCGGCCGCCGTATGCCTGTTGCTCCTGAGTGTCGCGACGGCCTCCGCCCAAGAGGCGGACAGCACCTTCATAGAGCAGAACTACACGAAGCACCAGTACCGCATCGCCATGCGGGACGGCGCCGTCGCCCATGGAACCCGTGGGCCGCGTGGATGGATGCAGTGAAGAAAAGCCCATGGAGCGCCTGGATGGCCTCGCTGCAGCAGACACCAAACAGGCGAGAATGAACGTGACCGCTGGCTCCCCGGGAGGGACAGCCGACGGAACCCGAGGGCGCTCTGCAGGTCCTTCCACAACAACTACAAGGCCCCCCGGTCTTCACCGAGAGGCCTTGTCGTGTTTCAGGGTCGGCCGAAGCCGAAATGTATGGTCGCTGCAGGACTCGAACCTGCGACATCCACGATGTGAACGTGGCGCTCTACCAGCTGAGCTAAGCGACCGCCATCATACCCCCACGGGGACTCGAACCCCGGTCTTCGCCGTGAGAGGGCGATATCCTAGGCCACTAGACGATGGGGGCATCGCTGATCCCTCCGTATCCAGGAGGGCCCAAATTCTACGAAACCGCTGGAGGAGGGGTCAACCCCTCAACGGCTGCAGCCCGGCCGGTGTCACTTTCTGAGGGCGGTCCGGAGTGGCAGAGGCACCGTCGCTCGACGGCATCCCACGTCCACACCGCCACGATCTGACCAACGAACGAACACCGGCCATGCCAGAAAAGCTGAATCGTGAGTCCATCCGGGGGTGGCTGAACGCCCGCACCGGCTGGAAGCGCAAGTCCAACGCACTCGTGAAGGAATTCCGGTTCTCGTCCTTCAGGGACTCCATCGTATTCGTCAACCGCGTCGCGACCCTCGCCGACGACGCTGACCATCATCCGGATATCGACATCCGGTACGACCGCGTGACGCTGACGCTCAGCACGCACAGCGCGGGCGGGATCACCGAGAAGGACCTGAAGCTCGCCGAACAGGTGGACTTCTCCACATCAGCCAACTGAGGCACCGGGTCCGCGGCATTTCGTCGAGACACGAAAGGCTCCGGTCGTGCGCTGACCCTGATTTTCCAGTAGCGCGAAGGCCGGCGTGGTGACCTCACCCCCATGCATTCTCCAGCACCGCATCGAGGCCCCGCGCGAGTCCCCTGATCCTGTTCACGGATCGTGCGGCCAGGAGGGTGCCCGCCACATATGGCTCGGCCCCGCCGCCCGCGTCGTAACGGAGCGTGAGCCGCTCGTCGGGCTTGCCGAAGATGGCCTCCACGCCGAGGACGAAACCGGGAACGCGCACCGAATGCACCTGGGTCCCGTGGAAGGCGAGCCCCCTGGCTTCGGGGTACCCCTCCGTATCGGAGATCTGGAGGTCGAGGCGTGGCCTGGCGACCTCCGCGACGCGCCGCACGAGCTCTCGTGCGGTTCCGCTGGGGGCGTCGGGCTTGTGAGGGTCGGAGTAGTCGATGACCTCCCAGGTGGGCAGATGGCGGGCCGCCATCTCGGCGAAGCGCTGAAGGAGAACGGCCGAGATGGCGAAGTTGCCCGCCGCCAAGCAGCCGACCTCGTGCTCCCGGGCGCATGTGTCGAGTGCCTCGAAGTCCTCTTCGTCGAGTCCCGACGTGCCGATCACGACGTGCACACCGCGACGCATCGCTCCCAGGGCGTGCTCCCGGGCGAACCGGGGAGCGGTATACTCGATGAGCACGTCGGGGCGGCGTCGCTCCAGGGCCTCGGCTACCGTGGCCTCTACGACCAGCTCGCCACGATAGGCCGGGTTCTCCTCCACGAGCGGCCGGCTCGCCGCTCCCCGTGCCACGGCACCGACGAGCTCGAGGTCCGCCGCCTCTTCGATGGCGGGGATCAGGGCGGTGCCCACCCAGCCTGTGGCACCCGCCACGCAGATTCCGATCACTGTGCCTCCTTCGGGAAGGGCGCCTCCACGGCGCCCTGGTCTTGGCAAGGCCGTACGATCGCTACTTCCGCCGTCCGGAGCGAGGAGGCGCCTTCTCGAGGAGGCGTCCCACCTAGGCGTCCCGGTTGAGCACCCGAGCCGGATCGATCGCCGCGGTGCGGCGCGCGGGGATCCACGCGGCCAGCGCCGCGGCCCCCAGGAGGAGGGCGGTCGCCGCCACGTACGTGGTCGGGTCGCTCGGCTCGATGCCGAACAGGAAGCTCTCCATGACGCGGGACAACGCCAGCGCCACCATCACGCCGAACGCCAGCCCGACCCCAGTCGGCAGGAGCGCGTGCCGCACGATCCGCCCGACCTCGCGACGGGCCGCCGCGCCGAGTGCCAGCCGGATGCCGACATCCCGGGTCTGTTCCGACAGGAAATGCGCCACGACGCCGGAGATTCCGATCATCGCGAGAAGGGCCGCCAGCCCGGCCAGCGACGCCATCAGGACCACGCGCAGACGGACGTGTCTCACACGGTCCCGGAGCATCGCGCTCATCGCCGCCGTGCGCTCCACGGCGAGCCTCGGATCGACGGCGAGCGCGGCCTCCCGCGCGGTCGCAAGGACGGCCGCGCGGTCAACGTCCGTCTTCAGGGTCACGTAGAACGCATACGATGTACGGTCGGCCACAGGGTAGTACAACGTGGGGGCGGGCGGCTGGAAGACGGAGAGCTGACGCGCCTCTCCGGCCACGCCCACGATCTCGACGGGATGGGGCTCTTCTCCCGATTCGACCACGATCCGCCACCCGAGCACGTCCGTGCGCCCGAAGAGCTGCATCGCCAGGCTCTCGCTGACGACCGCCTTCCGCTCGTCCTTCCCACCGTCCCGGTGCCGGAGCGCGCGTCCGATGATCAGGGGCACGCCCATGGCGGCGAAGTAATCCTCCCCCGCGGAGACGGTGACGGTCGACACCACGACGACACCCCAGGCAGCCGATGCAGGCGGCTCCGGACCGCCTCCTTATCGCGCGTCAGCGCGGCCCTGTTCTCGAAGCGGTCGCGGTCGGCATGGAGCTCGAGGACCGCGATCCGATGGACATCCATTCCCACGTCCACGTGCAGGATTTCGAGGAAGCTCCGCCCGAGCAGCATCGCCGCCGCCATGAGGACGACCGTGAGCGCGCCCTGCACGGAGAGGAGGACCTGCTGTCCGCGCCGGGTGGCGTTCTCGGTCCCGGAGCGGCGGACGTTCGCCAACGCGGAGGCCGGGGCATGCCGGGCCGCGCCGAGGGCCGGCACGAGAGCGGCGACCAGAGTCGTTGCGAGCGTTGCGCCGAGCGAGAAGATCATCACCGGAGTGTCAAGGCGGACGGCTCCCTGGCGGGGGAGGCCACGCACGGCAGCGCCGAGAGCTTCCACGAACGGGCCGAGCGCCCCCGCTGCGAGCGCGATGCCGAGGAGCCCCCCCACCGAGCCGACGAGCACAACCTCGGCGAGGACCGCCATGGCGAGGGAGCCGGTGCCCGCACCGAGGGAGGTACGCACCGCGAGCTCCTCGCGGCGGCCCGCGGTGCGCGCCAGGAACAGGTTCCCGAGGTTCACGCATGCCACGAGCACGACCAGCAGCGCCGAACCGAACAACAGGTGGATCCCGCCCTTCACACGCCCCACCACGTTGTCCAGGTGGCGCACCGCCCGCGCTCCGAGTCCGGCCCTGGTCGGGTCCGCTGCGCCGGCACGCCGTGAGACGGCATCCAGGAAGGTGGTCGCCTCTTCGATGGTCGCGCCGGGCGCGAGCCGGGCGAGACCGTAGAAGCTCGGCCAATCACGCACGTCCTCTCGAGCTGGCACCCACAGGTCGCCGCCGTCCTCCGTGGGGAAGAAGAAGCCCACGGGCATGACGCCGATCACGGTGTACGTCGCTTCTCCCAACCCGAAGCTACGTCCCACCACGTCCGCGGCACCGCCGAAGCGCCGAGTCCACGTCTCGTGCCTGAGGACGGCCACGGGCGCGGACGTGCGGACCTCGTCCAGGTCCGGGAGGCGGCCCAGCGCGGGTTGAACTCCGAGCACCGCAAAGGTCTCGCGGTCCACCATGATGACCTCGACCGTCTCCGGCGGACCGCTCCCCGCTTGGAGCGGGAGCATCTGATACGTGTAGCCGGACACACCCTTGATCGGCCCGGGCACCGCCCTCCACGCCTCGATCTGCTCGAGCGGCAGCGTCTGCACGTCCCACGCGGCCCGGAGCAGCTCGTTGTCGCCCTCGCGCCACTCGTCGAGGGTCCGGTACACCGTGACGAGCTCGTCTGGGCGCTCGTAGGGCAACGGGCTCAAGAGCACGCCGTTCACCACCGAGAAGAGCAGGGTAGCGGCTCCGATGCTCAGCGCGAGCGTGGTGACCGCCACCGCGGCAAAAGCCGGGCGCCGGGGTAGCGAGCGCGCCGCCACCTTCAGGTCCATCGCGATCCCACCCATGTGTCCACCTCCCCTCCCCCTTCGGGCCGCTACCGTCGTCTCCCTCGCACGGACCTCCCGGACCACACGACGTAGCGACGGATATGGCTGCACGAGCACCTGACGCCAATACCACCAGCGGGCGCGCCGCAGGGAGCGCGTGGCCCGCCGTGCATACCCCTGGAAGAGATCCCCCTCGAGCGCATCGGAGATCTCGTGCCGCGGCAGCAGCGCGCGGAGAAGCCAGCGGGCGAGGAGGGGTGGTCCGCTCACGCCTCCGCCGTGGCGTCCGCGACGCCCTCCCACATGCGGTCCAGAACGCGCCGGCTGTGATGGAGCGCGACCAGACCTTCGCGGGTGACTTCATACAGGCGCTTTGCCTTGCCACCCCGCTCTGCGGTCGGCTCCCCCTTGATCGACCGGACCAGGCCCCGCTCTTCGAGCCGCGTGAGGGTCACGTAGAGCGAGCCGAGGCTCGCCTTGCGCTCGCCGCGCTCATCGAGCACGGTCTGGACGGCACCGGCGTGCGCGTCGTCCCCCGCCTGCAGCACGGCGAGGAGCAGGAGCTGCTCCAGGTCGGTGAGTCTCTGCCTCTCCATCCGCCGCCTCCCCTCTGTCTGATATTTCCTAGATATTAGGAAATAATGTGCGGCGCAAGAGTCACCCGGCCCGGCAGTCCTGTCCCGAGGCCGCCAACGGGAGCCTTCGCGGATAGCTTCCCTCTCAGCTCCGGTCCACCGCCGCTGCCTTCGGCCAGGAAGCGTCGGATCACACGGAACACCTCCAGACTCCGCAGGAGCCCCGCGTGGGTGGGGCAGCAAAGCTGATGGTCTTCGATCCCCGGAAGCGTGGCCGACTCACTGGGCAGGATGATGGTGTCCATGGGGGAACGGATCGTGATCGCGGGGATTCCCTCGGGCACCGCAGGGGCCGCATTGAGGGTTTCGAGGAAGGGACTCCCTGGAATCATCTCGTCCCGCCCCTCACCGAATGCCACGTAGGCGGTATAGGTACCGCGATGAGGCGTCGCCACGAAGACGACCTTCCGAACCCTCCTCGGACCCACGTCCATGAGGTATTGCCGCACGGCGAGCCCTCCCATGGAGTGGGCCACCAGATCGACCTTCGGAGCCCCCGTTCGGGACCGCAGCAGCTCCACCGCCGCTCCGATCTCGGCTGCGTGATCGACGTTGCTTCCCGTGGGATCCGCGAAGGTGAGAGGCTCCACGTACTCGGTGGGCCAGCCTGCGCTGATGAGGCGGATCCGCAGAGCCGCCAGGTCCCGCTCGGTGTCGAACCAGCCCGGGATGAGAAGGATGGGCACCTCGGTGGGAAGCTCCTGTGCACTCCCGCCGACGGCGAATAGGCAGACGGCTACGCCCAGGATCAGGCCGGCTCGCGTCATTCCGTAGCCTGGCGGATGCACCGCGGCAGCACGTCGAGGACGAAGGTCACCTGCGCCTCGGTCAGCGCCACGGTGGGGGACAACGTGACCACATGCCCCACCTCCCCCCCGGGAAGCACGAGAAGTCCCTCTTGGAGAGCAGCCCGCGCCACCCGCACCGCGCCTCCGGCAAGGGGCTCTCGGCCCTTCCGTCCCACAAGCTCGATCCCGATCATCAAGCCCAGTCCTCTCACGTCGGCCACGGCCCCGACACCGCGAAGCCGCTCGCGAAGCTCGTTCACGAGCCGACTTCCCAACAGGCGCGCGCGCTCGGGGACCGCCTCCGTCTCGAGGGCATCGAGGACCGCGAGCCCGGCTGCGCATGCGAGCGGGTGTCCCAGGAACGTGCTGGTGTGCAGGGCCTCTCCTTCGCTGGGAGGCCAGGCGTCCATGATCTCCCTTCGCCCCAGGCACGCGCTGAGCGGCAGCCCTCCGCCCAGAGCCTTGCCCAGGCAGATCAGGTCCGCCCTCAGCCCCACGCGGTCCGAGATCGGGGGCCACCCGGGCGCCGGCCCTACCCTGAACGGGCTCGATCACCAGGGCGCCGATGCCGTCCCCGTTGGGGGCGCCGCTCGCCAGCAGCTCCTCGGTCCTGCGAAGCGCCCGCTCGCCTGCCTGACTTCCGTCACGCACGGGGTCGGGAAAGGGTGCAAAGGCCACACCGGCATAGAGCCGCGAGGCGAACGGTCGTCGAAAAGCGGTGCGCCCCGTCACCGCCAGCGATCCGAGGGTCAGGCCGTGGTAGCCACCGTCGAAGGCAAGAACCCCCGGGCGCCCTGTGGCCAACAGGGCCGTTTTCAGGGCCGTCTCCACGGCCTCGGATCCGGTGGAGGAGAGCACCGTGCGGACCTCGGGCCACGGGCCGAGGGCGGACAAGCGCTCCAGGAGGGCCAGCTTCAAGGTCGGGGGATGGACGTCGCCCATGCCGTGGACGAGGCGGCCCGACTGAGCCTCAACCGCGTCACGCACAGCCGGATGCCCGTGTCCCAGCAGCGCCACACCGAAGGCTCCCGTCAGGTCCAGGTAGACGTTGCCGTCCGCGTCACGGACATTGGCGCCCCGAGCCTCCTCCCAGAACACGGGCCATACCTCGGACAACTCCGTGATGTTGCGGGATTCCACGGCGCGCAGGCGCGCGGCCTGAGCCCGCGACGCGGGCCCCGGAGGACGGACCCCCAGGTCCGGAAGAGACGCACCGAAGTCGCCTCGAATCATCCCGTTGCCCGAGGGCCTCCGGCACCGATGTCCCTCGGGTTCATCGGTCCAGGACCTCCACGGACATCCCCATTGCGTGGTAGCCGCGGTCGACGTACACCGTCGTTCCGGTGATCCCGGCCCCGAGAGAGGAGCACAGGAACGCTGCGGTATGTCCCACGTCCCCGGCGGTCTGGACGCCCCCGAGGGCGGAATTGACCGAATAGTAGGCCGCCATCCTCTCGACCGTGCCGATGGCCTTGGCGGCTCGGCTGGCCAGGGGACCTGCGCTGATGGTGTTCACCCGGATCCCCCATTCCCGCCCCGCGTGGTAGGCGAGCGTACGGGTGTCGGACTCGAGCGCCGCCTTGGCCGCGCTCATGCCTCCACCATATCCCGGAATGGCCCGCTCCGAGGCGAGATAGGTGAGGGACACCGCCGCTCCACCCCGGTTCATGAGCGGTCCGAAGCGCTGAATCATGCTCACCATGGAGTAGGCGCTCGCGCTCACCGCCGTGAGGTAACCGGCCCGGCTCGTCTCCAGGAGGTTCTTTTTCACCTCCGGACCGTTGGCAAGGGAATGCACGAGCACGTCCACGCACCCCTCTCCGAACTCGTCTTCCATCTTGTCGGCGACACCCTGGATGGAGTATCCGGACAGCTCGGCGTAGCGCCGGTCCCCGGCAACCTCCTCGGGCACGTCCTCGTCGGTGTCGAAGAGCGCATCCAGGGCGTAGATCCTCTCGAATTCGATCTCGTCTCCCGACGGCAGAGACCGATCGAGCTTCCCCCGAGCCAGACTCTTGGTGAAGATCTTCATCGTCGGTGGCCAGGTGCCGACACAGATCGAGGCGCCCGCCTGAGCCAGCGCCCGAACGATGGCCCATCCGTATCCCTGGTCGTCGGCCACGCCGGCCACGAACGCCCGCTTTCCGGTGAGATCGATAGGAAGCATGTGGGAGGGCTCCTGCCTGTTGTGGTGGGGCCCGACGACCCGCGGGGCCGATCGGACTCCTGGGAGAAAGGGATCGGAAAGCTAGTCCGCGGAGGCGGGACCGCCTACCCCGGGGGTCCCTCGGTCTCGATCTGAATCCCGGCCGATCCTGCCCGACAGCCAGAACAGGAGCGCCGCGGTCACCGCCAGCGCGATGACAGCCCCCAGCGCCCCCGCTCGCTCCACGCCCCAGTACCACACGGCCACCACGAACGAGAGGGCGCTCGCCGCCAGCAGTCCTCGGATCCGAACCCGGTCGGCGTAGATGAACCCGGCCACGGCCATCCCGCCGATAAGTGCGAGTGGAACCTCCGGACCGCTCTGCATGGCCTCCAGCGCGGTGAAGAACGACAGCGGGATCCAGGCCAACATCGCCAGGGCGAGCTCGTCCTCGAACCAGTCCCGGCGGAGTCCAGGCGGAGCCCTGTGGAGCCCCCAGAGCGTGACCGCCACGACCAGAAGGAGCCACACGTCCAGCGCGTAGGCCACATCCTCCTGTAGATCCAACGGCCCATCGCCGGTGAGAGAGATGAGGACGAACCCCGCGTAGAGCGCGGCCGCGAACGCGTTGAGGGCCCACGGATGGCGCTCCCCCTGCGGGTCCCTGCGCAGTACCACAACGAGGATCAGGGCGGCAGCCACCAGGACCCCGTCGATGATCCAGATGATCGCGTCGCCCGTGACCGGCGTGGCCCGATCCAGGAACAGCGCGAGAAACTCCAGGGCAAAACACAGGTGCACGGCGGGCATGAGCGTGCTGCCCCTCAACGTCCGGGGTCCACACCACGACGCCGAGCCCGGCCACCTGCATCAGAAGCGCGGCGGGAAGCCACCGCCGGGAGGCCTCGATGCGTGCCCCCCACAGGTGGACGCCGATTCCCACCACGACGAGGAACACGGTGCGTATCTGGTCGTCCATCCGCGGCCAGGCCCAGTCCACGAACACGCCCGAGGCGATCAGCAGCACCACTGCGGCGGTGCCCGCGAGCACGTATTGGGCGAGTCGGGCCGTGCCCTCCTCGGCGGTCTCCCTCACCTCATGGCGGAGGACCCCTGCGAGATCCTCCGGTATGAGGGTCTTCCGCTCCCAGCGGGAGATGGCCTCGAGAACTCCGCGACCGCTTCGGCTCATATCGGCCTCCGGCAAGGGGATAGAACAACGTCCGTCCTGGCGGCTGTCGTCGCAACCACCCGTATGGATGGTCGCTTCATGCCATCCGGGTCACCCGGATCCCCCGCGGTGCTAGCTTTAGGTACTCCCGCCGTCTCCATGCAGAAGAGCCCGGCCGTTCCAGCCGTCGCGGCCGGCGTCATGTTCCGGTTCCAACGCGCCCGGCTGCCAGGAGCGGTCCCCATGTGGGACAAGCAGAAGAAGAAGCACATCGGCGAACACCACCTTCGCCCCGAGAGCCTCATGATGAGCTTCGGGTACCGACCGGAATGGTCGGAGGGTGCCGCCAAGCCTCCCATCTTCCAGACCTCCACCTTCGTCTTCGAGTCCGCCGAAGCCGGAAAGGCCTTCTTCGAGGTCGCCTATGGCCTCCGGGAGAAAGGGCCTCTGGAGACGCCGGGTCTCATCTATTCGCGACTGAACAACCCCGGGCTGGAGATCCTGGAGGATCGTCTGACCGTCTGGGACGGCGCGGAAGCGGCCGCGGTCTTCCAGAGCGGCATGGCCGCCATCGCCACGACGATCTTCACGTTCGTCAGGCCCGGGGACCTGGTGGTGTTCGCGGAGCCCATCTACGGAGGCACCGAATACCTGCTGCACGAGGTGCTGCCCCACTTCGGCGTGGAGACGGCGTGCTTTCCTGCGGTCGAAGGCCTCGATGGACTGCGCCGGGTCCTTGGCGAGGGTGACCGGCAACGCCGGTTACGGATGGTCTTCATCGAGACCCCGGCCAACCCCACCAACGCCCTGATGGACATCGAGGGGTGCGTCCAGGTGGCCCGGACGTGCGAGACCGACGAGCGCAAGGTCATCGTAGCGGTGGACAACACCTTCCTGGGCCCCATCTACCAGCATCCCCTGAAGGGCGGCGCCGACCTGGTCCTCTACTCACTCACCAAATACGTGGGGGGGCATTCGGATCTGATCGCCGGTGCATGCCTCGGGGCAGAGGGGCTCATCGAGCAGGTGAAGGTCACCCGCACCATCTTCGGTACCATGGCCGGGCCGTGGACCAGTTGGCTTCTGCTGAGGAGCGTGGAGACGCTCAAGCTTCGCATGACCGCCCAGACGAAGAGCGCCCGGTACGTCGCCGACTTCCTCGCGAGGCATCCCAAGGTCGAGCGGGTCCACTACCTGGGGCATCTGGAGGAAGGAGACCCGCAGCTCGAGATCTACCGCAAGCAGTGCCTCGGCGCTGGCGGGATGATCTCGTTCGACATTCAGGGGGGCGAGGCCGAGGCGTTCCGCTTCCTCAACCACCTGGAGCTGATCAAGCTGGCCGTGAGCCTCGGGGGCACCGAGTCCCTGGCCGAGCACCCGGGAGCCATGACCCACTCCGACGTGCCTCCGGACGAGCAGCTCAAGATGGGGATCACTCCCGCGCTCATCCGCATCAGCGTCGGCGTGGAGCACCCCGAGGACATCATCGCCGACATCGAGCAGGCGCTGGCCGCCGTCTAGAGAACCTCGTCCCCAACACGCCTACAGCAGCCAGGCTCCCAGGATCAGGTACCCCCCGAGGAGGATGGCGCCCTCCCAGCGGTCGATGCTCCACCCGGTGCGCAGCATCGGGAAGACGAGCACCGACATGATGACCACCGCCGGAAGCTCCCGGTACAGCAGCGACCTGCTCACGCGAAGGGGCTCCACCAGGGCGGCGGTGCCCAGGATCGCAGCGATGTTGAAGATGTTCGAGCCGATGACGTTGCCCACCGCGATGTCGGCCTCGTCGTGCATGGCAGCCACCACTGCCGTGGCCAGCTCCGGAAGGGAGGTCCCCACCGCCACCACCGTGAGGCCGATGATCACCTGAGACACGCCCAGCGTGCTCGCCACCGACACGGCGCTCTCCACGATGGCGTATCCGCCCACGACCAGACCGCAAGATCCCATGACGATGAGCCCCACATCCCGCCACCCCACGCCGTTGGAGGCGACGGAGGTGGTCTTCATGTACTCCTCGTACTCACCGATGATCTCGGGAGCCTCGTCCTCGACCGACTGGAAGACGAACAGCAGGTACGCGGTCAGGCCCATGATGAGGAGGAGGCCGTCCCCCCGGGATATCACCTGATCCCAGGCCAGCGGGTACACCGCCACGGTGATGAGCAGCATCAAGGGCACCTCGCGCCACACCACGCGGGCCGCCACGGCGAGAGGCCGCACCAGGGCCGTGATGCCCAGGATGAGCCCGATGTTGGCCAGGTTGGATCCCAGCACGTTCCCCAGGGCCAGGTCCGAGTTCCCCCCGACCGCCGCCACCGTGCACACGACCAGCTCGGGTGCGGAGGTCCCGAAGGACACGACGGTGAGGCCGACCACGATAGGGCTGACGCCCAGGGACGCCGCCAGCCGAGCGGACCCCCGCACGAGCCACTCGGCCCCGAAATACAGGATGCCGATGCCCGCCACCAGCAGCAGGACATCCAGCACGAGGGAGGTCACGGGGCGACCGACCTCATCCTTCCCGCCGTCCCAGCCAATCCTGGAGGCCGTCCAGCGGGAGGCAGTTCAGCACGTCGTCCGGCTCGAGCCATCCCCGCCGCGCCTGGTCCACACCGAAGCGCATGTTGCCGAGACCCTTGGGGGAGTGCGCGTCGGTGGAGATCACCACCTTCACCCCGAGCGCCCTCGCCCGGCTCACGTGTGTGTCGCTCAGATCCAGGCGATTCGGATTGGCGTTCAGCTCGACCGCCACTCCGAGCTCCGCTGCCGCCTCCAACACCGGCTCTACCTCCATGTCGAAAGGCTCCCGGCGGTTCAGGAGCCTACCCGTCGGGTGCGCGAGAATGTCGACAGCCGGATGCCGCAAGGCCCGGATCACACGGTCGGTCATGGTGGTCCTGTCCTGATCCATGAAGGTGTGGACAGATACGACCACGACGTCCAGTTCCGCCAGGGTCTCGTCCGGCAGGTCGAGATTCCCGTCCTTGAGGATGTCGACCTCCGCGCTCCTGAGGATCTCGATGCCCGCCACCCGTTCGCGGACCTCCTCGATCTCCTTCCACTGCTCCCGGGCCCGCTCCGGGGTGAGGCCCTGGACCATCGCCATCGCCGGGCTGTGGTCGGTGATGGCCAGGTAGGCGTACCCCCGGTCCAGGCACGCCCTCGCCATCTCCTCCACGGAGGCCTTTCCGTCACTCCAGGTGGAGTGCATCTGCAGGTCGCCCCGGATGTCGTCGACGGTCACGAGCCGGGGAAGGCGCCCCTCCAGGGCGGCTTCCACCTCGCCCCGATTCTCCCTGAGCTCGGGCGGAATGAAGGTCAGGCCCATGGCCTCGTAGACCTCCGCTTCCTCCGATCCCCCAATGCGCTCACCCTCGTCCCGGGCCAGCGTTGCAGGATCGGCGCCCTCGGGAACCCGAAACACGCCCCACTCGTTCACGCGTAGGCCTCGCCGCACCGCGCGCGCGCGCACCGCGACATTGTGCTCCTTGGAGCCCGTGAAGTACTGCAGCGCCGCGCCGAACGAGCGGCGTGGGATGACACGCAGGTCGATGGAGAGCCCCGAGGCCAGAACGATATTCCCCTTCGTGCTGCCCGACACTTCGACCCGTTCGGCCGCCGGGTATCCGGCGAAATGCTCCACCACGGGCGTGCCGTCCCCGTCACTTTGGGCGAGAAGATCGATGTCGCCGATCGTCTCCTTGCGTCGTCGCAGGCTGCCCGCCACCTCCACGCGCTCCACGCCGGGGGCGGCACCGACGAAATCCACGACACCCGCGATGAGCTTCTCCGCCTCGTCGATGAGGAATCGTCCCCCGTGCCTTCGGTGATCCTCGATGGCCCGGCCGATCTTCTGGGCGCTTTTCTTGCCGAACCCGGAGAGCGCCTCCACACGGCCCTCGTCAATCGCTGCGGCCAGGTCTTCCACCGTCTTGATGTCCAGCTCGTCGAAGAGCTTGCGCGCCTTCTTGGGTCCAACGCCATCGAGACGCATCAACTCGACGAGTGACCGGGGAAACTGGGCGGCCACCTCCTCGAGGCGCCCGATGCGGCCCGTCTGCAGAAGCTCGGTGATGTGTCCGGCGATGTCATTGCCGATGGCGGGAAGCTCCGCAAGGTCCTCTCCCTCCTGCACCATCGAGCGGATGGGTCGGGTGAGGTCCTCGACCGTGCGCACGGCATTCCGGTAGGCGCGGATCCGGAAGGGGTTGGCTCCCTGGATCTCCAACAGGTCTGCCAGCTCCTCCAGAATCCGCGCGATATCCAGGTTCTCCATCAGTCGTCGCGCTCCACGCCTGCTTCGGCGAGAAGTCCCTCGAACTCCTCTTCCGTGAGCACCGTCAGACCGAGCTCCCGGGCCCGGGCGAGCTTCGTTCCGGCTTCCACGCCCGCCACCACATAGTCCGTCGCGCCGGACACCGCGCCCGCCACCTTGCCGCCGGCCGCCTCCACGACCTTCCTGGCGTCGCTCCTCGACCACCGCTGGAGTCCGCCGGTGAAGACGAACTTCTTCCCGGCCAGGGTCGCGCCCGCAGTCGGCCCCTCCAGTGCCGCGGGACGCACCCCGCGGGAGAGAATCGCGTCGATGACCGTCTGGCTCCTGGGTTCGGCGAAGAATCCGGTGATGGCCTCGCTCATCTTCGGCCCGATGCCGTCCACGGCCTCCAGATCCTCCCGGGCGGCCTGCCGGATGGCGTCGAAGTCCGCGAAGTGCAGGGCCAGGTCCCGCGCCACGGTCACACCGACCTCCGGAATCCCGAGAGCCAACAGGAACCGGCGCAGCTCAGGCGCTCGCTTGGCCTGGATCGACTCCACCAGATTCGTGGCCGACTTCTCGGCGAAGCCGTCCAGCTCCGTCAGGTCCGACACGGTGAGATCGAACAGGTCCGCGAGCCCCCGGACCAGTCCCCGGTCCACGAGGAGGTTGGCTGTTTCCTCGCCGAGGCCTTCGATGTCCAGAGCCTCCCGGGCACCGAAGTGCAGGATCCTCCCTTTGAGCTGGGCCGGACACCCGTACCGGTTGGGACAGATGGTGCGCGGGCCTTCGTCGAACACCTCCACCCCACACGCGGGGCACCGTTCCGGCATCTCGAAGGGAGGGGCTCGCTCCGCCTCGTGCTCCACCACCTCGACGACCTGCGGGATCACGTCGCCGGCGCGTTGGATGCGGACTACGTCTCCTTCCCGGATGTCCTTACGCCGGAGCTCCTCGCGGTTGTGCAGGGATGCCCGGGAGATCGTCACGCCCCCGACGAGCACCGGGCGCAGGAACGCCACAGGTGTCAGCACTCCGGTGCGGCCCACCTGCACGCCGATTCTCTCGATGCGCGTGATCTCCTTCCGGGGCTCGAACTTGAAGGCGAGCGCCCAGCGGGGGTGGTGGGACGTCACCCCCAGCTCATCCCTGTGGGCGAGGTGATCGAGCTTGATCACCACCCCGTCGATCTCGTAGTCGAGCTGGTCCCGGTCGGCCTCGTAGGCCGCGTGGTACTCCAGAATCTCCTCCACCGTCTCCGCTGCCCGAATTCTCTCCGGCACCTTGAACCCCCACTGCCGGATGGCCTCCACTCCTTCGGCGTCGGTCGAGAACCTCATTCCCTCCACGCGGAGGATGTCGTACACCAGCACGTCCAGCTTGCGACCCGCGGTGATCCGGGGGTCGAGCTGCCGGATGGCTCCTGCGGCCGAGTTCCGTGGCGAGGCGTAGGGTTCCTGCCCGCTGGCCACCAGCCCCTCGTTGAAGGCCTCGAAATCCGAGATGTACATGAGCACCTCGCCGCGAAGGGCGAGGAAGTCGGGAGCGGCACACTGGTCGGTCCTCAGCCGGAGCGGCACGGTGGGAACGGTACGGAGGTTCTCCGTGACCCTTTCGCCCTCGCGTCCGTTGCCCCGGGTGACCGCGCGGGTGAAGATCCCCGCCTCGTATACGAGCTCGATGGAAGCCCCGTCCAGCTTGGGCTCGAGGAGATAGACGGGCTCGGCGTCGCCCAGGGCCTTCCGGAGGCGCTCGTCGAAGCGGCGAACCTCGCCCGGATCCTGGGTGGAATCCAGCGAGAGCATGGGAGCCGAGTGAGCAACGGTCTCGAACCTGTCCTGCGGCTCCATCCCGACCCGCTGGGTCGGCGAGTCGGGCGAGACGAGCTCGGGAAAGGTCTGCTCGAGAGCCTGAAGCCGCCGGAACAGCCGATCATACTCCTCGTCGGAGACAGCCGGCCGGGCCTCCACGAAGTACAGGTAGGCGTGGCGGTTCAGCTCGGATCGCAGAGCCTCCGCCAGGCGGCCGGCCTCTTCACGGCCCAGCGATTCGATGTCGCGGTCCAGTTCGGGCTCGAGGCTCAAGGGTTTCAGGAGGCGTGCATGAGTCGGAGATGGGGCCACGGGGCGCTCATCCGTGGCGCGAGGCGAAGGAAAATCCAATAATAACGCCTTCGCCTCCACCTCAGCACTCGGGGTCGGAGGTCTGGCAAGAACTCCGGAGGCATGGCATGACGACGTACTCCTCGCTCCTTCGAACGGGACTGGGCCTCTCCGTCGCCCTGATGGTCGCCGACACGACGGCGGCTCAGACGACCGACACCAACAGCTTGGCTATACAGGCCGCTCAGGGCATGGAGGTGACCACCCCGCGTCGATCCGACGAGGGAGACGGCCCCCACGAGCGCCTCATCCTCCGAGGCGCCACGTACATCGACGGCGCGGGAAGCCCGCCGCTGGGGCCCGTGGACATCGTCGTCGAGGGGGACCGTATCGCCGAGATCCGGTCGGTCGGTTACCCCGGCGTCCCCATCAACGATCGACGGCGACCCGACGGGGCCACGAGGGAGATCGACGTGACGGGCATGTACGTGCTCCCCGGGCTCGTGGATATGCACGCTCATACCGGGGGAGCCGGCAAGGCGCCCCAGGCCGAATACGTCTACAAGCTCTGGATGGGCAACGGTATCACCACCTCCCGGGGTGTAGGACACGGCCCCATGATGTGGGGGTTGGGGGAAAAGGCGAAGTCGGAGCGGAACGAGATCGTGGCCCCGCGGATGTTCACCTACGCCCGGCCCGGCGAGGCGTGGGATCAGGGTCCGGTGAACAGCCCAGAGAAGGCACGGGCCTGGGTCCGATGGGCCGCCAACGTGGACGTCGACGGGGCGAAGATCGACGGATTGAAGCTGACGTCGTACCCGCCCGCCATCATGGAGGCCCTCATTGACGAGGCCCACCAGCACGGTCTCGGAACCGTGGCCCACCTGGCCCAGACCGGCGTCGCCCGCATGAACGCGCTGGACGCCGCTCGCATCGGCCTCGACATGATGACCCACTACTACGGGCTCTTCGAGGCGCTGTTCGAGGACCGGACCATTCAGGACTTCCCGCTGGACTACAACTACAGCAACGAGCAGCACCGCTTCGGGCAGGTCGGTCGTCTCTGGTCCCAATCGGCCGAGCGCGGATCCGAGAAGTGGAACGCCCTCATCGAGGAGTTCCTGGAGCTGGACTTCGGGATCGACCCGACCATGACCATCTACGAGGCGAGCCGGGACGTCATGCGCGCACGGGAAGCGGAGTGGCACGACGAATACACGCTTCCCAGCCAGTGGGACTTCTACCAGCCGAGCCGTCAGGCCCACGGATCCTACTGGTTCTATTGGACCACCGAGGACGAGTACCACTGGGGCAAGTTCTACGAAAAGTGGATGCAGTTCCTGAACGACTACAAGAACGCCGGCGGCATCGTCACGACCGGGTCGGACTCGGGGTTCATCTACAAGCTCTACGGATTCGACTACATCCGTGAGCTCGAGCTCCTGCGGGAGGCGGGTTTCAATCCCCTCGAGGTCATCCGGGCGGCCACATACCACGGCGCCCTGCAGCTGCACAAGCCGAAAGGGATGGAGAACGATCTGCAGTTCGGCGTCCTGGAGGCCGGGTTGAAAGCCGACATGATCGTGGTGGAGGAGAACCCGCTCGAGAACCTCAAGGTGCTGTATGGCACCGGCGCGGTGAAGCTCAATGACGAGACTGGCGAGGTCGAGCGCGTCGGCGGGATCAAGTATACCATCAAGGACGGGATCGTGTACGACGCGAAACAGCTCCTGGAAGACGTGAAGGAGATGGTGCGCAAGCAGAAGAGCGAGCGGGCCGTCACGCAGCAGGGGAGCTGAGGGCGCACGGTCGGCGGGCGGTGGGCCCCATCCGTTCCGGCGGCTGGGGCCACCGTCCCCCGCTCCCGACAGGGAGCGTGGACCCGACCGTGCGACTGCGATTAGCTTGATGGACCCTTCCCGTCGTTCCCCGCTGCCTCCTCGACATGGCGACCTTCCCAGTCTGGGCTGACGGCCTGGTCGTAGTCGCGACGTTCTTCGCCATCGCGATTGGGGCCAAGTACGTCGTGGATTCGGCTGCGTCCATCGCGCAGCACGCGGGGGTATCCGAGCTCGTCATCGGCCTCACCGTCGTGGCGTTGGGAACGTCCGCACCCGAGTTCGGCGTCACCCTCGTCGCGGCATTCGAGGGGCGCAGCTCCATCTCGGTGGGCAACATCGTCGGGTCCAATATCTTCAACCTGGGCTTCATCCTCGGAGGGGCCGCGCTGGTGCGGGCCATTCCCACGGGCGTCCTGATCGTCTGGCGCGACGCGCTGGTGCTGGTTGGGGCCACCGTCACGCTGTACCTGCTCGTAGGCTTCGACCTGGAGCTGGGTGCCGGGGACGGCGTGATCCTGTTCTTTCTCCTTCTGGCCTATCTCCGGTTCATCTGGATCGTGAGAAAGGACGGGGTACTGCCGCCCGGGGACGTGGAAAGCCCCCCCGGCGTGGACATGAGGTTCTACTGGAAAGCGGGCAGCATGCTCCTGGTCGGGCTCGCGCTGGTGGGCGTCGCATCACACTTCCTGATCGCGTCCGCGGTGCAGCTGGCTCGGAGCTTCGGCGTCAGCGAGTGGGCCATCGCCGTCACCGTGGTGGCAGCCGGAACGTCGGTCCCGGAGATGGCCACGACGCTGGCCGGTGTGGTTCGGGGCCACACCGCCATCAGCGCGGGGAATGTCATCGGCAGCGATATCTTCAACGTCCTGGGCGTCCTGGGCCTGGCGGGGATGCTGCACCCCATGGCCCTGGAGCCGGCGGCACGGGCCTCGTTGCTCGCTCTGGCGGGCATGGTGCTGGTGGTCTTCCTCATGATGCGCTCGGGATGGCGGATCTCCCGGTTGGAGGGAATGACCCTCGTCGCTCTGGCAGCGGTACGGTGGGCCCTGGACGTGGCCTCCCGCACCTAGCTCCCGCGCCTCCGTGTCCTTGGCCATGGACCTCGAGCGCCTTCGTGAGGACACTCCGGGGTGTGCCGAGCGCGTGCACCTGAACAATGCCGGAGCCTCTCTCATGCCCCGTCCGGTCGTCGACGCCGCCCGGCTGCATCTCGATCTCGAGGCACGGATCGGGGGCTACGAGGCCGCGGCGGAGGCGAGCCACGCCATAGCCCAGGCCTACGCCGACGTCGCGGAGCTCCTCGACACCTCGCCCGGTAACGTGGCCTTCACCGAGCACGCCACCGCATCCTTCACGCAGGCGCTGTCCTCCCTGAGATGGGAATCCGGTGACGTCCTCCTCACGACACGTAACGACTACGTGTCCAACCAGATCCAGTACCTGGCCCTGGCTCGACGGTTCGGCGTCCAGGTCCTGCGGGCCCCGGATGCGCCGGAGGGAGGTGTGGATCTGCACGCCATGGAAACGCTCATCCATCGACGCCGGCCCCGGCTCGTGGCGGTGACCCACGTGCCCACGAACTCGGGACTGGTCCAGGACGTCGCCGCCCTGGGTTCCATGTGTCGCGCACGGGACGTGCTCTTCCTGGTGGACGCCTGCCAGTCGGTGGGACAGATGCCCGTGTTTCCCGAGACCATGGGGTGCGACTTCCTCTCGGCCACGGCGCGCAAGTTCCTCCGGGGACCGAGAGGTGCCGGCTTCCTGTGGGTTTCCGAAAGGGTGCTGGACTCGGACCTGGAGCCTCTCTTTCCGGACCTCCGAGGCGCCGATTGGATCGAGGAGAACCTGTATCAGCCGGCGCCCGATGCCACGCGGTTCGAGACCTGGGAGTTCGCCTGGGCCCTGGTTCTGGCGACGGGCGCAGCGGCGCGGTACGCATCGGACCTGGGCCTCGGCGCCATCTGTCGCCGGTCCCGCGCCCTCGCATCGACCATCAGGACGCGCCTGGAGGCGCTGGAGGGGGCTCGGGTGCTGGACCGGGGAGCGGAGCTCGCAGCCATCGTCACCGCCTCGTTCGAGGGGCACCGGCCATCCGACCTCGTCCGTGCCCTCCGCGAGCGATGCGTGAACACGTCCTCCCAGACCCGCCTCGACGCCGTCCTCGACTACGACGCCAAGGGGGTCGACGGCGCGCTACGCATCTCCCCCCATTACTTCAACACGGAGGATGAGATCGACGTCCTGGTGGAGGCCCTGGCCGACATCCTCACCGGCTGACTCGCCCCCGGGCTTCATTCGTCCCGGAGGATCCGCATGGGATCCGCGCGGGTCACGCGTCTGGCCGGTACCCACGTGGCCACGAACGCCGCTCCCAGGAGGATGCCCACCCCGCCGAGCACCGCCGCCGGATCGACCGGGCTGATCCCCATGAGGCCGCTTCGGGCCAGATAGGCTCCCCCGAGAGCCATGGCCAGTCCGATCGCCATGCCGAAGCCGGCCAGCCGCATCCCGTCCAGGAGGATCGACCGGACCACGTGTCCGCGCCCGGCCCCTATGGCCTGACGGATCGCCATCTCCCGCGTCCGCTGGCTCACCGCGAAGGACACGATCCCGTAGATCCCCATCACGGCCAGAAGCAGGGCAAACATCCCCGCATAGCCGAAGGCCCGAGAAGCCAGCCGCTGGGGAAGCAGCATGAAGGCCATCAGGTCCTCGTACGTCCGGGGGGGAACCAGCTGGACGTCGTCACCAACCGCCACCACCTCCCTGCGCAGGACGGGAACCACGCTGGCCGCGTCGAAGCGTCCGCGGGCATGGACCACGGCGAGACGGGACACGTCCTGGAGGTAGGACGTCCAGTAGAACGGCTCGGGGGCCTGGTCAGGCGTGACCCGCACGTCGGGGAGCACGCCGACGACCTCGAACGTTCTGGGAGGAGCGGAATAGGGCGTGTCGAAGGTGCGCTTCTCCACCACCCGGAACCGCCGGCCGAGCCCCGTGTCGCCAGGCCAGTACCGCCGAGCGAACGTCTCATTGACCAGCGCCACCGCCGGTGATCCCTCCTGGTCCCTGGTGTCGATGAGCCGGCCACGCGCGGGCTGCATGCCCACCATCTCGAAGTATCCGGGCGTCACCGCGTTGTACGAGACGACCATGTCCTCCTCGGGTGAGGGCAGGTACCCTTCCACCTCGAGCCGGCCCCGGGCCCCACCGACCCACGGCGAAAGCTCGGGCACGGAAGCGATGCTCACTGCCTCCACGACGGGGTCGGCGGCTACCCGCTCCGCCAGATCGAGCACCCGTCGCCGGATCTCGGCTTCTCCGATCCCGTCGTCCCGGATGGTACGGGAGACGAGGGCGATGCCCGAGGGATCCAGCGCCCGCGGGAACCGGCCCGCCGCAGCGGCGGTGCGCAGGGCAAGTCCGGCCCCGACGAGGAGGATCACGGACACTGCCACCTGCACCACCACCAGAGTCCCTCGCAAACCGATACGCCGCCGCCGGCCGAGTCCCCCGTCACGCAGGGTGGGAGTGAGATCCGGCTTCGTGGCCTGCAGCGCCGGAACGAGTCCGAACGCCAGGCACGACAGCAGGGACACTGCCAGGGCGAAGGCCAGGACGGGTCCGTCGAGGCCGACCGCAAAGGCCAACGGCACATCGAGGGGGATGGGGATGGAGCCCAGCACACCCGCCGACAGGCTCGCCAGCCAGACCCCCAGACCTCCCCCCACCAGGGCCACGAGCAGGGCCTCGACGAGGAGGAGTCGCACGACCCTGGATCGACTCGCGCCGAGGGACAGACGGACCGCGACCTCCCGCCGGCGACGCGCTGCCCTCGCGAGGAAGAGGCCGGCCACGTTGATGCACGCGATGAGGAGCACGGCACCGCCACCTGCCAGCAACAAGCCGAAGGCGCCCTTGAGGGCAACGCGGCCCGACGGAGGGATCCGGGAGTCCCGTTCGGTCAACACGGTCAGCCGTCGGGCCTCGCCCCGGTCGTCCTGCCACGAGTCGGCGTGCCGGGCCAGGAGCCGGTCAGCCACCACGGCCACCTGAGCCTGCGCCCGCTCGAGGGTAACGCCCGGCCTCAGCCGGCCATACACCAGGTACTCCCGGTCACTTCGGTCCACGAGCTGCTGTGGCGTCGAGTGGTAGAACCCCCCAGGCAGGCCGACGGGCACCCAGGCGTCCACCTTCAGCCGGAGGAACCGCCCGATGAGCCCCTTCGGCGCCACGCCGACGACCGTGAAGTCCCTACCGTTCAGGCGCACGGCCCTACCCAGGACCCCGGGATCCGCGGCAAGACGTTCCTCCCAGAAGCGGTGCGCCAGAACCACGACCTGCTCGGCGCGACCCGGCACGGTCTCCTCCGGCAGGAAGCCTCTCCCCAGCGGCAGGCGAACGCCCAGGATGTCGAAGTAGTTGCCGGTCACGATCTCGACGATGAGCCTCTCGCTGACCTCGCCCTCCGTCCATCGGGCGACCCCGGGGCGCACCGCGGTGAGGCCGGCGAACAGATCTGCATCCCCGACGATGTCCCTGTAGTCGGGAAAGGACGTCCGCTGATAGAGATCGCCGCGCCCGTCCGAGGTATAGAGGGCGACGAGGCCCTCCGTGTCCTCCAGGCCTCCGGGGGTCTGGAACAGGAACGCGTTGCCCACGGTGAAGATGGCGGTCGTGACTCCGATCCCGATCCCCAGGGAGATCACCGTCACCAGCGCCTGCATCGGTGTGGCGGCCAGTCGCCGCGACGCGTAGCGTACGTCCGCGCCAAGACCACCGAGCGCACCGGGGCGGAGAGCTCGGATCCGCCTGCCCAGGCAGGGGAGGATCGAGCGGGCCACCTGATCCCGATACCAGCGACGGGCAGCCCGGAGACCCTCCGCCTCACACCGCTCTTCGAACTCCTGCCTCAGGTCCGAAAGCACGAAGGACCGGTCCTCCGCCGGACAGACCCACTCCAGCAGCCGCGTGAGCGCTCTGGGAACTCCCTCCGGCCTTCTTCCACCACCGCCCCGGCTCCCCCACCCGCCCATGGTCAACCTCTCTCTTCAGCCAGGTTCACTCCGTCCATCATTCGTGCGAGCATGGAGGTCGAGTGCTCGAGCGCAGCCCGGCCCTGCGGGGTGAGCCTGCAATACTTCCGCGCCCGACCGCCGGGCACGGGGCGCGGCTCGGAGACCTCGAACTTCATGAGGCCTTTGTCTCCGAGGCGTGCCAAGGTGGCGTACAACGCACCCACCGACACCGGCCGACCGGGTCGGCTTTCGATCTCCCTACGGATGGAGACGCCGTAGGCCTCCCCGCCCAGCCGAGCAACCGCCAGCATCACGTACAACTCGAACTCGGCCAGGAACTTCGACATGATGACCGCCAGATACTCTACAAATGAATAGAATTGAACGAGAAAAAAGGCCCCTGGCCTTTATTCTACAATGGAATATATCTTGCCCACCCCAGGCGTCGCAACAGCCCTCGTGGACACAAGAAGGGAGCCGCGTTGCAGCCAGAGGTCGAGCGGGAGCTGATTCGGAAGTGCAAGGCAGGTGACGCCCGGTTCTACGAACCGCTGGTGCGAGCGTACGAACCCTCGGGGATGCGGCTCGCCGTCGCCATGCTGGGAAACCTGGAGGACGCACGGGACGCCCTTCAGGAAGCATTCGTGAAAACCTTCAGCTCTCTGCACCGATTTGACCTGCGACGCCCGTTCGGACCGTGGTTCTTCCAGATCCTGCGGAACCACTGTCGGGACATGCTTCGAAGCCGGCAGGCGAGGTTCAAGATGGAAGTACTGGACGAGAGACTCGAGCTACGACCGGCGGATGCCGAACGGGGCCCGGAACGGACCCGGCAGCGCACCGCTGCCCGGGAGCTCCTCTGGAGCGCGCTGGAGCGCATCGGAGAAGAGCATCGCGAGATCCTCGTACTCAAGGAGCTTCAGGGCTTCCGATACAACGAGATCGCCAGGATCCTCGAGATACCGGAGGGCACGGTGGCCAGCCGGCTGTTCCATGCCCGCAGAGCCTTGAAGGACGCCCTCGACCAGATGGGGGCGGAGTTTCCCTAGGAGCGACGAACCGTGCAGGATCGAATCAACCACGACGACTTGATGCGCTTCATCGATGGCGAGCTCTCACCCGATGAGCACGCCCGCGTGGAAGCCGCCGTCTCGGGATCTTCCGAGCTGAGCCGTGAGGTCGCCCTCTACCGAGGCATCAAGAGCGGCTTCCAGGACCTCAGCTTCCATCCAGGCACCTACCATCATTCGGTCTGGGACCACGTGAACCAGCAATTGACTCGCCCGCTCGGCTGGATCCTCTTCGTCACGGGCGCGGCGGTGTGGTCGGCCTACGGCGCCTACGTGTTCGCCGTTTCGGCGGTGGACCCGTGGGAGAAGCTGGCCGTCGGCGCTATCGTCATCGGTATCCTGCTGCTCCTGACCAGCGTCATCTGGGAGCGGTATCGTGAATGGCTGAGTGACCCGTACAGGGACGTCTATCGATGATCGTCGTAACCACGCCGGACGTAGCGGGGATGCGTGTCGTCGGCACGTTGGGCCTCGTACGGGGCAACACCATTCGGGCCCGCCACGTCGGCAAGGACATCCTGGCTCTGCTCCGCAACGTGGCCGGCGGCGAGATCCGCGAGTACACCAAGATGCTCGCGGAGGCCAGGGAGCAGTCCATCGACCGGATGGTCGAGGAGGCGGAGGTCCTGGGCGCCGACGCCATCACCAGCGTCCGCTTCCAGACCTCCATGGTCCAGTCGGGAGCGGCGGAGATGCTCTGCTACGGAACAGCCGTGCGTCTGGAGCCGCGGGAGTAACCCTCGCTCCTCTCCGGGACCGGGTTGCTGTTCCACCCACCCCCCAACATCTTCGCCTTCCGCTCGGGAGTCGGTGCGTCTGCCCCGCGTCCGCTGACCGACGTGCATCCAGGTGGGAGTGCGCCCCTTCGCGTCGACTCTGGGGAAGAGCCGCTCCCCACCCATCAGAGGGGGATACGTGTCCGAGAGGATATCGGTGAGGGCTGACCCCTGGAGGGTCGGCTTTCGCGCCGCCCTGACCGCCGCATGGGCTCTCGGGGCCGTCGGGTGTGCCGTCCCGGGGGGCGGGGGCTCGGACATCGACCGGGATGCCATCGATCGCGTCCTGGATGCTCCACCGGTGGACCAGGTCCATTTCGGCGTGTACGCGCGAGATGCACGCACCGGCCGCATCCTCTACGCGCGGAATGCCCACCGCAAGTTCGTTCCCGCTTCGAACCAGAAGCTCCTGATTACCTCCACGGCACTGTCACTCCTGGGTCCCGACTACCGGTACGAGACGGCACTCTGGGCCACCGGTCCGGTGGGGGACAGCGTCCTGGACGGCGATCTCGTCCTGGTGGGCTCCGGCGACCCCACCCTCTCCCGACGGTTCTGGGACTCGGGCGTATCGGCGATGGAGGCCCTGGTCGACAGCCTGCTCCAGTCCGGCGTTCGTCGGGTCCGGGGCGCCCTCGTGGTCGACGTATCCGCGTGGGATTCCACCACCGTCGGCCCCACATGGGAGGTCGAGGACCTTCGTAGCTCCTATGCCGCCACGGGTGGTGCCTTCGCGCTGGAGCAAGGGGAGCTGGTGCTGGTGGTCCGCGGGGGAGCGTCTCCGGGCCAGCCGGCCGCCGTCACCTGGAGCCCGTCCGTCGGCACCGGCTACGTGACGACCCGTGTCGTGACCTGGCCGGCCGACTCCACGACCCGGGTTCGTGCCAGCTACCTCCCCGAATCAAGACGCCTCCTGGTTCAGGGCCGGGTGGCCGCCGGCGCGGTGGACACCGTATCCGTCGCCCTGCGGGATCCGGTGCGCCAGGCCCTGGCCACCCTTGCCCGCATCATGGCGGACAGAGGGGTGGACGTGGAGGGGGGCACCACCGTGGCGTGGGAGCCCGGAGCCCTTCTCGGGCAGGGTTGCCGCTCGGGGTCCGTGCCGAGCTGTCCCGCAGCGGCGCCCGTAGCCGTTCTGCGGTCGCCGCCGCTGGCCGAGATCATCGAGGGCATCCTGGAGCCGAGCCAGAACTGGATGACGGAGCAGCTCGTCCGGACCCTGGGAGCCGAGCTCGGGGAGGAGGGGAGCTGGCGAGCGGGCACGGAAGTTGTGGTCCGGTTCCTCGTGGACGACGTCGGCGTCGACTCGCTGGACGTCGCCCCGCGGGACGGATCCGGGCTGTCGGCCTACAATCTGGTGACACCGCGGGCGCTGGTCCGCATTCTGGAGCACATGGCCTCCGGACCCTACGCGGCGGCCTACCGCGCCGCCCTCGCGGAGCCCGGGGAGGAGGGATCGACCCTTGCCCGTCGCCTGGAGGGCCTCGAGGGTCGGCTGTTCGCGAAGACGGGCACCATATCCAACGTGAACTCCCTTTCCGGGTATCTCGTAGGGCGGGACGGGAGGGAGATCACCTTCTCCGTTCTATCCAACGGATCGGGGCTACCGTCGTCCCTGGTCCGGGCAGCCATCGACGACGTGGTCAGAATCCTGGCAGGGCGCGGCGCATGAGCGATTATGATCTTCCCAAGCTCCCCTCGGACGAGGAGCTCGGGATCACCGAAGAGGACCTGAAGGACCTTCAGGACGACGAGGGCCCGGAGCTCACCGACGAGGAGCGGGCGGCCCTTCTGGGGGGCGAGCCGGAACCGGCCAAGGGCCCACCACCTCCCCCTCCTCCCGGCAAGAAGCCTCCCAGGAAGCGCAAGGCGAAGGCCGCGGAGCCGACCGGCCCCCGTAGCCGATGGCGTGGGCCGGTGATGTTGCTGGTGCTGCTGCTGGGCAGTTGGCTCGCCAGCCCCCAGCGTAGTCTCCCGCGCCCCGGGGCGGCCAACGCACCCGACACCGCTTTCTCCTCCGCCCGGGCCATGGCGCACCTGGTCGAGATCGCTCGCGCCGCACACCCTCCGGGCTCTCCCGAACACGACAGCGTGCGGGTCTACCTGGTGGACCGCCTGGAGGATCTCGGCCTGGAGCCGCAGGTTCAGGTCACCACCTCCGTCATCGGGCGGGAGACCTACGCCCGCGCGGCCACGCTCAGGAACATCGTGGCGAGGATACCTGGTGAGGACAGTAGCGGGGCCATTGTTCTCACGGCCCACTACGACGGTCGTGGGTTGGCCCTCGCCGCCGGCGACGACGGCTCGGGGGTGGTGACCATCCTCGAGACGACGCGGGCGCTTCTGTCCGGCCCACCTCTCCGGAATGACGTCGTCCTCCTCATCACCGACGGAGAGGAGCTGGGCCTCCTCGGAGCCAGAGCATTCGTGGACGAGCACCCTTGGATGAACGACGTCGCCGTGGTCCTGTCCCTGGAGATGCGGGGGGCGGGGGGGCCGTCCATCATGTTCGAGACGGGCCCGCAGAACGGGTGGATCGTGCAGAGGTTCGGCGAGGGTGCTCCCCGTCCGGTCGCCAACTCCTCCTCGCAGGAGGTCTACCGGAGGCTCCCCAACGACACGGACTTCACCCCGTTCCTGGAGGTCGGCACACAGGGACTCAACTTCGCGGCCGTGGGTAGGGCTTCGGTCTACCATCAAACGTACGACCGCCCCTCGAACCTCTCGGAGGCCACGCTCCAGCATCACGGCATCCACGCGCTCGCCATGACCCGGACCCTCGGGCAGGAGACCCTCACCAACGTGGACGCACCGGACGTGACGTACTTTTCCCTGCCCTTCCTGGGACTCGTCACCTACCCCATGGGCTTCAACTGGCCGCTGACCGCCGCGGTGCTCGTCCTTGGAGGGGTGGTCTTCCTGGCCGTCCGCCGAAGCGGCGGGGGGTGGGCCGGCATCCTCGTGGGACTCGGCACCGCCATCGTGGCAGGCGCCCTGTCGGCGGGGGTCGGCCTGGGTCTCATCCGCTGGCTTCCCCGCTTTCATCCCGAATACGGATCGCTCCAGGGGAGCGCCTTCCACCATGAGGGCTGGTACATGCTCTCGCTGGTGGCGGCTGCCTTCACCATCGTGACGAGCGTGTTCGCCGTGGCCCGCCGATGGTTCACCGCCGCCGAGCTCGTCTGGGGTGCGCTTCTTCTCCCCCTGGCCGCGGTGCTCTACACATCGGTTCAGTTTCCGGCGGCAGCGATGAACCTCCAGTGGCCTCTGGCCGCCGCCTACCTGGGCACCGCTTTCCTCCTTCTGCCCCGAGGTCCCCGCCTGGGGACCGTGACGTGGGTGTTCGCGGCCCTGTTCGCCCTTCCGGTTCTCGCGCTCCTGGTACCCATGACGGAGCTGCTCTGGGTGGGTCTGAGCTTCGGTGCGGCCCTGGCTCTGGGCGTGCAGGTCTGCACCGTGATGCTTCTCCTCCTGCCCGCGCTGGAACGCCTCCGGGAGCCCGACTCCTGGTGGGCGCCGGTGACCGGAGTCCTGCTGGCTCTGGGGTTCCTCGGACTCGGAATCCGCGCCGCTGCCCCCACCCCTGAGCGACCCGCGCCGTCCACCCTCGCGTATGCCTACGACCACGGCACCGACGGAGCACTGTGGATCACCGACACCTCGGAGGAACAGGTGGATGCGGCAGCCCGAGCCTGGGCCGAGGGTCGGGCGGGCGGGGCGTTCACCGAGCTCCGCTCCCTGGAAGCCTTCGGGTTCGGGGGCCGCGAGGCCCGGGTGGTCCCCGCGGTAGGGGCCAAGCCCCCCGTGGTGGAAGCCTGGGTCCTCGAGGACAGCGGACCCGACGGGCCGCGCAGCATTCGACTGGCGGTGCGCTCGGGAGTGGGGGCGGAGCTCGTGCAATTCCGTATTCCCCGAGACGGCGGCACCCGCGTCACGGCCTTGAACGGGCAGGCGCTCCCCGTCCAGGGGGACGCCACCGTCGTGGACCACTGGGGGAGGCCGGAGCCGGCCATCATCCTGGACCTGGAGGTCGCGCCGGGAGGAGAGCTGGACATGGATATCGTGGAGCACCTCCTGCGTCCGGAGGAGCTCGTGGGTACCGGGGCGTTCCAGCGGCCTCCGGATCTGGCTCCGGACATCACATGGCAAAGCGACCGGGCCATGATCCGCACGCCGGCCTCCGCCCTGCAGCTCCGCCGGGGAGCTCCTCCCTTCTCGCTGGACTCCGGGACCGACCCCGGCGCCGGGTCCGCCGGGGGCCAACCGGCCGTGACACCACCGGGGGCGGCCGCGCAGCCGGACACGACGACGGGCGGGGATACCACCGGCGCGCCGGCGGACCCGGTGGGCGTTCCCGACTCCGCCGTCGCACGTCCGGATACCACGGCGGCGAGCCTCCGGTGAGAGTCCTCTTCGTCCTGACCGTGATGGCGGCGGCCTGCATGCCCGTCCGCCGGGAGGCGGCCGTCCGCTTCGATACGACTGAGCAGGCCGAGGGGACCTGGTACAAGGGCAACACCCATAGCCATACCCTGGAGAGCGACGGGGACTCGCCGCCCGAGGTGGTGGCCCGCTGGTACCGGGACCACGACTACGACTTTCTGGTCCTGTCCGACCACAACGTCTTCACGGATCCGACCACACTGAGCCATCTCGTGGACTCGACCTTCCTCCTGGTGCCGGGCGAGGAGGTCACCTCCTCGTTCGAGGGACGGCCGGTGCACGTGAACGGGTTGGACCTCCCGGGGGTGGTGGACCCGCGAACGGCGCACAGCATGGTCGCCACCCTCCAGGCGAACGTCGACGCCATCCGGGGGGTGGACGGCATCCCCCACATCAATCATCCCAACTTCCGGTGGTCCTTCAGCACGGAAGAGCTCGCCCAGGTGGAGGGAGACCGCCTCCTGGAGATCTACAACGGCCATCCCCTGGTCCATAACCAGGGCGGGGGAGGCTATGCCGGCCTCGAGGAGGTTTGGGACGCTCTCCTCACCGGAGGCAAGCGTATCTACGGGATCGCCGTGGACGACGCCCACCACTTCCAGGGACCGTTCGCGCCGGATCGGTCCAACCCCGGCCGCGGCTGGGTCGTGGTGCGCGCGCCCGCCCTGGAGGCCCGGGCGCTCGTGGACGCCCTGGAGGCCGGTGATTTCTACGCCAGCACCGGCGTGGCCCTCTCCGACGTGGTGGTCAGTACGGATCGTCTGGAGATCCACATCGAAGAACGGGGTGATTTCCGATACCGGACCACGTTTTTCGGTCGGAACGGCGCGGTCCTGGACGAGTCGGTCGACAACCCCGCGGTCTTCCACCTCATCGAAGATGTCGGGTATGTGCGGGCCAAGGTCACCGACTCCATGGGGTACGTGGCCTGGGCCCAGCCGGTCTTCGTCACGTCCAACTGAAGCTGGAGGCGATCCGTGCTCCGCACCGTCATCACCACCGGCTTCCTCCTTCTGGCTGTCGGCATCCTCTGGCTGGCCTTCGTCGTGGGGACCGACACGTCGTACGGGACCCTGTTCATCAACCTGGGCACGGAGATCATCGGTATCGTCATCACCGTGGCCGTTGTCGAGTGGTTTCTGGAGCGGCGTCGGCTCCACAACCGGGGTCGTCAGCTGGCCTGGGACGCCCTGCACGCCGCCGAGACGGCCGTGTGGGTCTGGCAGGGAGGCCCCCGGGAGATGGAAACGGACGAGCTTCTGGGGGTTCTCAACGCGGTCCATGTGGACGACCCGCTGCCGGACTTCACCGAGGGACTCCTCCTGAACCTGGGGACCCGAAGCCGCCGCTTGCTCAACAACGACCCCAATGCCGTTGCCGCCCTTCCGGGCTTCATGGACGGGTTGGAGCACCTCGCCCGACTGAGCGCCATCCGCGACGGCAAGCCGTCCATGCCTCCGCGGAAGGTGGCGGATATCCTCGAGGAGGGTGTGACGGCATTGGCCAAGGCCCTGGACCAGCCCACCGAACGTCACCTGGCCAGCTTGATCCGCTACCGGGACCCCTCCATGGAGAGCCAGGAGCGCAGGCACTCCGGAGGCCGGAGCGGATATCCGCCACCACCGCTGATCGAAGGGATTTAACGGAGGGACGGGCTTCCGCGTCTCCCCTGTCGGAGGATGGTGACCGATCTCCGACAACGAGGGGGACAGACATGCAGACGAGGAACCGGACGACGACGAGGAAGGGAGCGCTGGCCACCATGGGAATGGCAGTGGGCGTCGCGCTGACCGCGAGTGCCTGCTCGGAAACCACGGCACCGGACGCCCTGGACGACATATTGCTGAACGACCTGGCGGTGGTCGCGGCCGATGCGACCCTGGAGGATATCACGCTCATGGGCGCGGGCTTCGACTTCGGCCTGCACGCCGCCGGAGATGTGGGAGACGGTCCGGGGATGCTGGGTGGGCACATGGGAATCGGGGGTACCTTCTCGGGCACCCGCAGCGTGACGTTCTACGACGCCGACGGCGACGAACAGCCGGGGTACGACGAGGTCACCACCGCCGCGATCCGCGTGGAGATGGAGCTGGCCGGCGAACGGACCCGGGAGTGGTGGAGCGCGAACATCACGCGCGCACGCAGCATGGTGATCTCCGGGCTCGAGGGTGAGGAGTCCACACGACAGCTGGACGGGTCGGGCACGGAGACCGTGACCCGCAGTCGGCATCTGGACGACGGGTCCGAGCGCACCCACGACATGACCGGGGAGTTCTTCTACGAGGGCGTGGTGGTGCCCATCCCCGGATCCGAGCCCCGGTGGCCCCTGGCGGGTACCGTCAGGCGGACCGTGCACGTGAGCGTCACCAACGGGCTGGGGGGCGACCTGGAGCGTGACGTCGAGATCGTCGTCACCTTCGACGGGGACGAGACCGCCACGGCCGTGATCAATGGCGAGACCGTGGAGATCGATCTGTCTACCCGAGAGGGGGGCCATCCCTTGAACGGACGGCTCGGCCGCCACGGCGGGTAGGAACCTCAGTCGCGCCGAAACGGGGGAGGCGACCGCGGTCCGCCTCCCCCGTTCGGACGCTCCATCCGGACGGGCCTCGCCGACACCGCGTCGAGCTGAGAAGTTTCCACAGTCAGGTCGCGTAATCGGAGTAGCGGATCCACCTGCGCCAGGAGCATCCCATCGACCCGTCTCGACGATTCACGGATGAGGAGTTCGCCGTCGTCCTGCGCAAGGCGGTGGAGCTGAGGGACGCGGGAGAGCGCGATCCGGGCTCACCCGATGGCCTGACCCTCGACGAGATGAAGGCCATCGCGAAGGAGGTGGGCATCGAGCCCCGGGCGGTGGAGGCAGCCGTCAGGCTGATGGAGCGTCCGTCGGAAGCGCCGGTGTACGCCCTGCTGGGCGGCCCCACGCGCTACCGCCTCGAGGCTTCGGTCTCGGGCTCGCTTCCCGAGGAGCAGCTTCCACACATCCTTGACGCCATCCGGCGAGCCGCCGACCACCACGGAGAAGCAGACTCCGAGCTGGGCTCCCTGGCGTGGAAGACCGTGGGAGAGGTGAGCCAGATCCACGTGGTCGTGCGGCCCGAAGGAGATCGCGCAAGCGTCCAGCTCAGCGCCGACCGTTCCGGAGCGTTCATTATGACCTGGTTCTTCAGCGTGGCCGGAGGAATGGTGGGCGCCGGCATCGTCGGGGCCATCATCGAGCCTACCACCCTTCTGGGAGGCCTGTCGCTCTTCGCGGGCATGGCCGCACTGGGACTGGGAACGGCCCGCACCCTGTGGGCCCGCGGCACACGCCGTTTTCGGGCCCGGTTCAGCGGTCTCTTCGACTCGGTGCGCCAGGCCGTGGAGTCCTCCACGGAGAAGGAGCCGGACGGGGATCCGGCCGCGGGAAGGTAGGCCTCACCGGAGGCCGCTCGGACATGGATTCCGGCAGAGACCCCGGGATCATCCTCCCTCCGCCTCGGACTTCCGCAAGGCCTCCGAGGCACGACCCATGTACTGCCATACGCCCGGCTCCATCTGCACGTCCTGATGCTGAAGGACGTTCTCGGCGCCTTCCGCCCGGTACATCGCGGCGAGGGATTCACGGATGCCCTCGTCGCCGCCGGTGAACTCCTCGATGAGCGCCGCGGACCTCCGCGCCAGGGATTGGACCTCCTCGCTGGCGGGGTCGAGGCCCTGCGCCATGGCCTTTGCGTACGCCGCGAAGAGCTCCTGCCAATCCCGCTGCGCCTCCTGCATGCGCTCCACACCCACCTCGGTGCTTCGCTTCCGCAGGTAGTCGAGCTGATCCGGCGAGTAGTACTTCTCGAAGTTCATGGTGGCCTCTATGGTTCGCGTGATCTCCTGCAACGACACGTCCTCCGTCTCGTCCAGCCGGCTGCGGAGCCGCTCCAGCAGATCGCAGAGCATCTGCTGCCGCCGGATCTCCTCCCGGATCCGGGCGACGTGCATCTCCAGGATCCCGCCTAGAGGCACGTCCGCACGCGTGAGGAACCTCCGGATGTCCTCCAGCGACAAGCCGAGCTGCCTCAACGATACGATCTGCTGCAGCCGGCGCACCTCGTCGATCCCGTAGAGGCGATGGCCCGACGACGTCCTCCGGGAAGGGGACAGGAGGCCGATCTGGTCGTAGTGGTGCAGCGCCCGCACGGAGAGTCCCGTGCGTCGGGCCAGGGCGCCCACCTTGAGTACCGCCTCCGACATGAACCAGCCTCCGTCCCCGACGAAACCGCAGCGTGACCCCATACTAAGACCTTACGTAACGTGAGGTTCAAGGGGTCGACCTGAACCCAGGGCTCCTCACGCCGGTTGCCGACCGCGGTCCTCGAGGGCAACCTGCGTCCATGGGAACTTTCGCTCGGAACAGGGTCTCGGGCACCGCCGGCGCCTTCGTGGCTCTGGCCGTCGGAGCCGCTCTCGCGTTCCTGGGAGCGTGCAGGGACACCGCCCCGGCGGATGTGGCGTACCTCGAGGTCCAGCCCGAGACGCCCCTGGCCGTGGGCCCGGGCCGGGACGTTGCCTTCTCCGTGGTGGCGGTCCGCCTCGACGGGTCAAGCTATACGCCCACGGTCGTGTCCTGGACCTCCTCCGATCCCGAGATCGCGACCATCTCCGGATCGGGCGTAGCCACCTCGGTGGGAGCAGGCACCGTCGAGGTGAGGGCGGAGGCCGACGGTGGCACCGGGTCGGCCTCCCTCGAGGTGTGGGTGCCACCGGACGTGCCCGAGTACGTCGCGGGCGTGTCGTACTTCGGTCGCCGAGGCTACATCGAATACGTGCCAGGAACCCTTCCGCTGGTCATCTCCGCGCCCCACGGCGGCGACCTCACGCCCGACGAGATTCCCGATCGGACCTGGGGCACGCTGGTGACCGACGCCAACACGCTCGAGACCGCCCTGGCGGTCCGGGAGGCGTTTCTCGAGGAGACCGGACAGGCGCCTCACCTCGTCCTGTCCCACCTGAGACGGACGAAGCTCGACCCCAATCGGGCCGTCGACGAAGCGGCGCAGGAGAGTCCCTTCGCGGAGCTGGCGTGGACCGAGTTCCATACGTTCATCGAGGTCGCCGAGCGCGCGGTTGCGGATGCGTTCGGCTCCGGGCTCTATCTGGATCTTCACGGGCACGGACACGAGGTCCCACGGGTGGAGCTGGGGTACCTGCTCAGCGCGGAGGATCTGGCCCGATCCGACACGGAGCTGGACGATCCGTCGTTCGCCGACGAAAGCAGCATCCGGGACCTGGCAGAGAACGTCGACGTGCCCTTCGCCCGTCTCCTGCGCGGTGAGGTCAGCCTCGGAGGGTTCCTGGCCCGGGAAGGGGTGCCGTCCGTCCCCAGCCCCGAGGATCCCTCGCCCGGCTCCGATCCCTATTTCACCGGCGGGTACGCCACCCGCCGCCACGGGTCCCGAATGGCCGGTCACGTGGTGAGCGGTATCCAGCTCGAGCTGCATCGGTCCGGGATCCGCGACACCGAGGATGCCCGACGGACGTTCGGCAGGAGCCTCGCCCGGGCCACCGCGCTGTTCATGCACGAGCACTTCGGGTTCTTCGGCACCGTATCGTGAAGAGCTCGGCGGACGTCCGGATTGCGCTCATGAGAGCCTGCTGCGCCGCCTGGGTCCCGTCCTCCTGTTTACGGACCCTGGACTCGGGCCAGCTACCCGTGAAGGTTGAGCTACGCCTTCCGCTTCCGAAACTCCGGTGATTTCCAGGAGCGTGAGAACCATGAAACGACTGCTTTCCATCGCGGCGATGCTCACCGCCGGCGTGCTTCCCCTCCAGGCCTGCTCCCGGGCCTCGGCTGCTCCGGCACCGTCTCCTGCCCCTCAGGCGGGCCAACAGCGCCCGGGCGGCCGTCCCGGCGGCGGCAGCGGCCCCCAGGAGGGCCCTCAGGCCTACAGTGAGGTCATCACCGGAGACGCCGTTACCCAGGAGGGCATGTTCAAGGTCCACAACGTGGACGAGAGCTACTTCTTCGAGATCCCGGCGGCCACGCTCGGGAAGGAGATGCTCCTCATCGGACGGCCCGTGGCCTCCACCCTCCAGGACCCTGGCGGCTTCTTCGGGGGTGGCCCTCGCCTCATCGTCCAGTGGGAACGCACGGGCAACCGCGTCGTGCTCCGGGAGAAGGAGTATGATGTCACGGCCGATTCCGCCGACGCGGTATGGCGCCAGGTGCGGACCTTTCGGATGGGGCCGGTGCTGGCCACGTTCGACGTGGAGGCGTTCGGCCCGGACAGCGCAGCGGTCATCGACGTCTCGGACCTCTTCATCTCCAACATCCCGGAGCTCAGGCCCGTCGAGGGCATCAACCGGAGCCGAAGCTGGGTGGACCGGACGTGGGCCTTCCCCGGCAACGTCAACGTGGAGGTCACCCAGTCCGGACAGTCCCGCCCCCCGGCGGGCGGCGGAGCTCAGTTTCCCGGCGCCCAGGCCGGTCGCCAGCCCCAGTCCCAGACCGTGCGCGTGCACTTCAGCATGATGGAGCTTCCCGACGAACCCATGATGCCCCGCTGGCACGACGACCGGGTGGGCTTCAACTCCAGTCGCACGTGGGACTTCTCCCGTCCCGACCACAGGCTCGAGCAGGTGCGGTTCATCCACCGGTTCAAGCTCGAGAAGCAGAACCCGGACGCCGAGGTCTCCGACCCGGTGGAGCCCATCGTCTACTGGATCGACCCGGCGACGCCCGACTGGCTCAAGCCCTGGATCGTCACCGGCGTGAACAGGTGGCAGGAGGCGTTCGAGAATGCGGGCTTCAGCAACGCGATCTTCGGCCGGGTAGCCCCCACGCCCGAGGAGGACCCGGATTTCTCCCTGTACGATGCCCGCCACTCGGTCATCTACTGGCGACCCTCCACCGTGGCCAACGCGACAGGCGGTCAGATCGTCGACCCGCGCTCGGGGCAGATCCTGAAGGGCGAGGTCAACATGTACCACAACATCATGGAGCTGCAGAAGAACTGGTACTTCATCCAGGTGGGCCCCCTGGACGAGCGGGCCCAGTCGTTGCCCCTGCCGGACTCCCTCATGGGCCGTCTCGTGGAGTACGTGGTCACCCACGAGGTCGGCCATTCCATCGGCTTTCCCCACAACATGAAGGCCTCGGCCATGTACCCGGCCGACTCCATCCGCAGCCGGTCGTTCCTGGAGCGCATGGGGGGCCACGTGGCCACGCTCATGGACTACTCCCGCTTCAACTACGTGGCGCAACCGGAAGACGACATCCCGCCGGAGCTTCTCATCCCCAGGGTGGGGCCGTACGATCGGTTCGCCGTGAAGTGGGGCTACGCGCCCATCCCGGGAGCGACCACGCCCGACCAGGAGCTGCCGACCCTGGACGCGTGGGCGCGGCAGCAGGACGACACACCGTGGCTCCGCTTCACCACGCCTGATTCCAACAACGATCCCGAGAACCTCACCGAGGCGGTGGGCGACGCCGACGCGGTGCAGAGCACCACGTACGGGATGCTCAACCTCGGAAGGGTGATGGACATGATGCTCGGTGTGGCCGAAACGCCAGGAGAGAGCTACGACGAGCTGGAGACCCTCTACGGCCAGGCCGTCAGCCAGTGGGGCCGGTACATGGGACACGTGGCCGCCATCGTGGGGGGCGCCTACACCCAGGAGAAGTACGGCACCGGCCCGCGCTTCGAGCCCCTGGAGCGAGCGCGCCAGAGGGAGGCGGTCCGCTACCTCAACCAGACGGCCTTCCAGGTTCCCGACATGTTCCTCGACGAGGAGATCCTGCGACGCATCGAGCCCAACGGTGTCCTCGCTCGCTTCCGCACTCAGCAGCAGCGCGTCCTGAACAGCCTGCTCGGTCAGGAACGCCTGGACCGCCTGGTCGAGTTCGAAGCCATGGCCGACGCCCCCTCGGACGTCTATACCCTGGCCGACCTCATGTCGGACCTGCACGGTGGGGTGTGGGGGGAGCTGGATGCGGGGAGCGTGCGCGTGAACGCCTATCGACGGAACCTCCAGCGGGCGTACCTCGAGGCAGTGGATCGACGCCTGCACCCCTCCGAAGAGGAGTTGAACCGGCCGGCGACGGCGTTCCGGCCGGCACCTACGCCTCCCTGGGGCTCGGACATCCGCGGAGTCATGCGGGCGGAGCTCCAGGACATCGACCGCCTCGCCGAGCAGGCGCTGGGCCGTGTCGCCGACGCTCCGACGCGCATCCATCTGAGGGACGTGCGCACGGAGATCGCACGAATCCTGGATCCCGGTCGCTAGGCGTCGAGCGCGGATCCCACCGGAGACGCCCATGAGCGCCGTTCGCTGGATGTCCGGGCTCCTTCTGCTGCCACCCCCGGGCGGCAGCCTCTCACCGGACTCTCTCGCCGAGGCCGCCATCGCCTCGCGGGTCGAGATCGTCCGAACCGAGTACGGTGTTCCCCACATTCTCGCGGAGGACTTCGAGGCCATGGGCTTCGGCCTCGCATGGGTGCAGTCGGAGGACTACGGAGACGTGGTGGCCCGGGGAATGGTGCAGCGCCGTGGGGAGTACGGAAGGCTCTTCGGCCATGACTCCATCGACGGCGATTTCACGGCCCGACTGATGCACGCCCGGGCAGCCGAGACCTTTTCCCGTCTCGAGGAGCCGACTCGGGCCGTCTACGCCGGCTTCGCCGCGGGAGTGAATTACTACATCCGCCATCACCCTGAGGATTTCCCGACCTGGATGACGCCGGAGTTCACCTCTGTGGACGCGCACGCCCTGGACGTCCAGACGTGGAGCCGAGGCGACGCAGGGAGGTTCATCCGCGACCTGGAGCGCAGGCTCGCTGTCGCAGCCCCGGGACGTGAGCTGCGCGACGACGTTCATGCTTCGGAGAGCGCCGAGGAGGGGGCCTTCGAGCTGGACGGATCCAACGCGTGGGCCTTTCACCCCAGCCGTACCACGTCGGGACACGCCATCCTCCTGCGGAACCCGCACCTGTCCTGGGACGCCGGGTACTACGAGGCCCACGTGCGCATCCCCGGCCAGATCGATTTCTACGGAGACTTCCGTATCGGCGGGCCGTTCGGGATTATCGGCGGATTCAACCGACACCTGGGTTGGGCGACCACCAACAACTCCCCCCGCTATTCCCAGGTATACGCCCTGGCGTCAGACCCTGCCGACCCCGGGCGCTTCCTCCTGGACGGCACCTCCCACGCCCTGGAGGAACGCTCCCTGACGGTGGACTACCGGGGGGGCGAAGGGGTCCGTGGCAGGGAGACGCGCACGACCTGGTGGACACGCTTCGGCCCCGTGATCGGCCGGTCGGAGGGTCGTATCTACGTGCTGAAGGATCCGAGGGACGGGGAGTTCCGCCGCGGCGAGCAGTTCCTGAAGATGATGAGGACCCGATCCCTGGACGCGTGGATCCAGGTGATGCACGTGCGCGCCCATCCATCATCGAACTTCACGTATGCCGATGCGGATGGGAACATCGTTCACTACTACAATGCGCGCATCCCACGCCTTCCTCACGAGATGACCGGCGATACGGCCGCGTGGGCCGCCGCGTCCACGGACATCTGGTCCGAGCTGGTGCCCTTCGAGGATCTACCCCTCTACCTGAACCCCCCGGGAGGCTACGTCCAGCAGGCCAACGACACGCCCGACTACACCAACCTGAACGTCCCTATGGACCGGGACACCCTGCCACCCAACCTTCCGGACCCGCGCTTGCGTCCCCGCTCCCAGCTCTCTCTCGACCTGATCCACGGAGAGGACAGGCTGAGCCTGGAGGACGTCATCACCCGGAAGCACTCTCCGCGAATGCTGGTGGCTGAGAGGGTGGTGGACGACCTCGTGGAGGCGGTGAGGGCCTCGGCGCACCGGGCGGACGTTCTCCACGCCGCCGACATCCTGGAAGCGTGGGACCGGACGGCGGCCACGGATGCCCGCGGAGCGGTCCTCTTCGAGCGCTGGGCAGCGGTGTACCGCCGCGCCGTGGGGGCGGAGTCCTTCTTCCAGGAACCGTGGACGCCGGAACGGCCCATGGCGACACCCCTGGGGCTCGGCTCACCCGAGCAGGCCGTCGCCGCGCTGGAGCAGGTGGTCATCGGGATGCGGGCGGAGGGGCTCCCCCTGGACGTCCCCTGGGGTGACGTCCACCGCGTCATCCGCGGAAGGGTGGACGAGCCCGTGGCCGGCTGCGAGGGCACCCTGGGCTGCTTCCGCACCCTGTCGTTCGAGCAGAGAGAGGACGGACGCCTGGCGGCCAACCGCGGCGACGGCTGGATCCTGGCGGTGGAGTTCGGTGACGTGCCCCGGGCGTACTCGATCCTGGCGTACGGCCAGAGCAGCCGGGAGGGCTCCCCCCACTACGACGACCAGGCCGCCATGTTCGCCCGGGGCCGGATGAAGAGCGTGGCATTCACGAACGAGCAGATCGCGGCGGCCGCGGTCCGTCGCTACCGGCCCGGAGGCCCGGAAACGCCATGAGCCACGCGCACCCCAAGCCCGATCGCGAGCGGGTCCAGCACTGGAACCGGATCCTGCGTCCGTACTGGGGCGCGGACACACGCAGGAGCGTGACCCAGCTACTGACCTCGGCGGTTCCCTTCGTGGCGCTGTGGTACCTCATGTTGCGGAGCCTGGACGTGGGCTACTGGCTGACCCTCCTGCTGGCCCTGCCCACGACCGGTTTCATGATGCGACTGTTCATGATCCAGCACGACTGCGGCCACGGCTCGTTCTTCCACTCCCGGAGGGCCCGGGACACCGTGGGCTTCGTCATCGGCGTGCTCCTCCTTACGCCCTACCACTACTGGAGGAAGACCCACGCCTACCACCACGCCCACTCGGGCGACCTGAACTTCCGTGGGTTCGGGGACATCGACACCTTCACGGTGCGGGAGTACCGATCGTGGCCCCGCAGGCGACGGGTGTGGTATCGCATCTACCGCAACCCCCTGCTGCTGTTCACCGTCGGCCCCCTGTTCCACTTCCTGGTGAAGCACCGCTATCCCTGGGATATCCCGCGGGATTGGAAGCAGGCCTGGCGGAGCGTGTGGCTCACCAACCTGGCCATCGTCGCGGTGATCACCGTCATGGCGTTGACGGTGGGTCTCCAACGCTTCCTGCTGGTGCAGGGTCCGGTCACGTTCCTGGCCTGTGTCCTGGGCGTGTGGCTCTTCTACGTGCAACACCAGTTCGAGCACACGTATTGGCACTGGCACGAGAGTTGGGACTACTACGACGCCTCCCTCCACGGCAGCTCCTACCTGGTGCTCCCGAAGCCGCTGCAGTGGATCACCGCCAACATCGGCGTACACCATGTGCACCACATGAGCGCCCGCATTCCCAACTACAGGCTGCAGCAGGTCCACGACGAGAATCCGGACTTCCACGTGGTCACGAAGGTGACCATGAAGGACACGTGGAGGCTCATCAATCTGACGCTGTGGGACGAAGACGGGCAGCGTCTCATCCGGTTCAGGGACCTGAAGACGCTGCAGCCCGCCTGATCGTGGGGTAGCTCTGGTCGCGTGGCCGACCCGCTGCGTCGGTCCCGCGGCGAGATGGTGGCGGGGGGTGCGGCTGGGGACGTCCGAAGCTCATCAGGCGTGGCGCATCCGATCATGCCATGGCCCCGGGCGAGGCGCGACGTTGCGGCCAGAGTGCCCTCCAACGTCCATCACGATGGACCAGCCAACGTCGCCCCTCCGCAAGCCCAAGCTACTCGAGCAAGTCCGGCGCTCCGCCCGTGCCCGTCACCTGAGCCGTCGGACCGAAGAAGCGTACGTACGATGGATCCGCGGCTTCGTCCGGCATCAAGGTCTGCGCCACCCGGAACACCTGGGGTCCCCACACGTCACTGACTTCCTGGTCCACCTCGCCAACGAGCGGGGCATCAGCCCCTCGACGCAGCGGCAGGCCGCGAGTGCCGACGACGGGGGTTGGACGACGCTTCCGGAAGGCTTCGCGAGAAAGCACGCAGGAGCGGGCCGTGAGCTGGGCTGGCAGTATCTCTTTCCTGCCACCCGGGTGACGGTGCACCGAGAGACAGGGCAGAAGAGGCGTGGCCACCTCCATCCGTCCGTGGTGCAGAGAGCCGTGAAGGCCGCGGTGCGACGGGCAGGCATCACGAAACGGGCGAGCTGTCACACGCTCCGGCACTCCTTCGCAACGCATCTCCTGGAAGACGGCTACGATATCCGCACCATCCAGGAGCTTCTCGGGCACCGGAGCGTCCGAACGACCATGATCTACACCCACGTGCTCAACCGCGGGGGTTGCGGCGTCGTAAACCCCCTCGACCGCATCAAGGAGACGAGCGCGTGACGAGCCGCAGCCATCAGCCCTGCACCCATCCTTGCCCGATGCGCGGCGAAAGCGTCGACCTGGGTCAGCACCGCAAGGAAGAACAAGCGGGCGGTAGGGTGGGAAAGTGTTCAATCGGGACGGAGATGCGCCATGGCGCTAAGACAGCCGCGACAGCCATCCTCTCGCCTGAGATGTCGGCCCAGAC
>JARRLD010000031.1:0-33709 GCA_037387345.1 Gemmatimonadota bacterium | reverse complement strand
GTGGTGGAGGCGCTGTTCGCGGCCATGAAGGCAGGAGACGCCGACGCCATGCGGGCGCTGATGCACGAGGACGTGCGCCTCGTGACCACGGGCGTTCAGGACGGCGCGCCCTCGGCGCAGACCGTGGACGTGGCCAGGTGGCTGGAGGGAGTCCGGCAGTCCCAGCGGGAGCTGGACGAGCGCATCCACGACACCCAGGCACACGTCGACCAGGGGCTGGCCTCCGTGTGGACGCGGTACGACCTGTTCGCGAACAGCGCCTCCACCACCGCGACGGGGGCGTCAGCCTCCACCTGCGCCACCAGGGGCGTGGCCATCACGTACAGCAGGAACAGGGCAAGTCGCTTCACGTCTCCTCCTCGCTCGATTCGTCTCGGTCCGGGTCGGGGGGGTCTCCCGCCCGCAGCGCCCGATCCCTCTGGATGTCGTGCAGGAGGCTCCGGACGTCATCGGGGGGTGGCCGGACCCGGGGCTGACTACCCTCCTTGACCACCAGCAGGGAGATCCATGTCACCGGGAACCCCAGCCAGAAGCACACGAGCCTGGCGAACCCCTTCTCACCCTTGCGCCGCAGGTCCACGTAGACGCCGTTGGCCACCAGCCACACGGCAAACCCCGCCAGCTCGCGGATGAAGACGTCCACCCCTGCACTCTCCCTCGGTTTCCGAAAGCTCCCACGCTCCCATTGCCCGCCGCTCGGACGAGCCCGAAGATAGCCCTTCTCCGTCCCGTCGCCCACGCCCCACGGTACTGCCTTGGCCCGTTCTCCCTCTCCCGGCGCGCGAATCGTCGCACTCTGGAAGCGACTCGAGGGCCTGCCCGGAGGGCGGTGGGCCTTCAGCCGGATCCTGGGACGTCTGATTCCCTATACCGGGACCCTCGGCTGCCGGGTGGAGCTCCTGGAGGCGGGCCGAGCGCGGGTGGTGCTCCGGGATCGTCGTCAGGTCCGAAACCACCTCACCTCGGTGCACGCCGTGGCCCTGACCAACCTGGGGGAGCTCACCTGTGGGCTCGCCCTCACCGCCGCCCTGCCCCCTTCGGTGCGGGGAATCCCCGTCGCGCTGGAGTCCGACTTTCTGAAGAAGGCCCGGGGTGTCGTGGTGGCCGAATGCCGCTGCGAGGCACCGGCGGTCACGGATCCGTTGGAGCATACGGTGGTGGCCGGGATCCGGGACTCCGAGGGCGATGAGGTCGCCGTCGTCCGCGTGCGCTGGAGATTGGCCCCCATACCCCCTGTCCTCGACGGCGCGTAGGCGGGACGGGTCCAGGTGCGCCCAGGTCCCTCGCCCCGTACCCTTTCTCCTCCTCACCGTCGACCCTTCAACCCCGACACACCATGAGAATCCCTGCCGCGCTGCTCGTCGCGTCCCTGTATTCCGTGTCTCCCTTGACAGGCCAGGACGGTCTCCGGGTCTACATCTCCGCCGACATGGAGGGGATCGTGGCAACCGTGACCGGAGATCAGCTGGGTCCCTCCGGATTCGAGTATCCGCGCTTCAGGGAGATCATGACGGCCGAGGTCAACGCAGCCATCGAGGCCGCCCGGGAGGCCGGAGCCACCGAGATCCTCGTGAGCGACTCGCATGGCAACGGGGAGAATCTGCTGGTCGACCAACTCCCCCAGGACATCCAGCTCGTGCGCTCATGGCCACGCCCCCTGATGATGATGCAGGGCATCGAGCGAGGGTTCGACGCGGCCATCCTTCTGGGCTATCACGCGAGTACGGCGAATCCGAGAGGCGTCCGGGCGCATACCATGTCCAGTGCCAACCTGACGGCCGTGCGCATCAACGGAGTGGATATGCCCGAAGCGGGCATCAGCGCTGCCATCGCCGGGGATTTCGGGGTACCGGTGGTGTTGCTGACCGGAGATGACGCCATTGCCGAAGAGGCGAGGGCGCTCCTGGGGGATATCGAGGTCGCCATCACCAAGTGGAGCTACGGCTTCCACGCCGCCCGGACCCTCATGCCGGAAGCCGCCTACGCCCTCATCCGTGAGCGGGTGCGGACCGCGCTCGGGCGCCTCGAGGACTTCCAGCCCTATCGCCTCCAGGGCCCCCTCTCCCTGGAGATCTCGTTCAAGAACTACATGCCGGCCGAGGTCCTCGCGTACCTGCCCCATGTCGATCGGGTCGATTCCCACACGATCCGGTTCGTGGGGCAAGACATGACGGAGCTGTCCCGCTTCATGGAGTTCGTCACCAACTATCGTGTCGACCTGACGCCGTAGCCCCGGAGCTCCGCCGCGCCGCGGCACGCCATCCCTCCACCGCGTACCGCTGGTCACCGTCGTAGCTCGTCACCCGTCAACCATTCATCTCTTCGACATCATGAGCGAACTCCGAGCCGCCGGACCCCCAGGATCCGTCCGGACCCGCACGTACGAGATCATCTTCGAGCACGCAACGACCGCCGGGAAGGCCTTCGACGTGGCGCTGATCCTGACCATTCTCGCCAGCGTGGCGGTGGTGATGGTCGAGTCGGTTCAGCCGGTGCGGGTGCGCTACGGCCCAGATCTTCTCGCCCTGGAGTGGATCTTCACGCTGCTCTTCACCGCGGAGTACGTCGCCCGGCTCTGGTCGGTGAACCGCCCCGCACGGTACGCCCTCAGCTTCTTCGGCCTCGTGGACCTCTTCGCTGTCCTTCCGACCTACGTGAGCCTCGTGGTCCCGGGCGGCCAGGTCTTCATCGTCATCCGGATCCTCCGGGTGCTGCGGGTCTTCCGCGTGCTCAAGCTGGCCCAGTATGTCGGCGAGGCCAGAGTCCTCCGAGCCGCCATCCGAGCCAGCCGGTTCAAGATCACGGTGTTCCTCATCTCGGTGGTGTGCATCACCGTCGTCGTGGGCTCCCTCATGTATCTGGTCGAGGGACCCGAGGCGGGATTCACCAGCATCCCCCGAGGTGTGTACTGGGGGGTGGTCACCCTGACCACGGTCGGCTACGGAGACATCGCGCCCCAGACGGCTCCGGGGCAGGCCCTGGCCGCGCTGGTCATGGTCCTGGGCTATGGGATCATCGCCGTCCCGACGGGGATCTGGACCGTGGAGCTCGCACAGCAGGCCCACCGAGGATCGTCGACGGATCAGGGGACGATAGGCCGGGTTTGCGGCCACTGCGGACGGGTCGAGACCGACCCGGAGGCTGCCTATTGCCGCTACTGCGGCGGATCCCTCAGGGAGTCGTGATCCCCGGCCCTTGCTCCCAACCTCGGATAGCTCCACGCCGTCACGCCGGCCACGAAGATGCCCAGGAGGAGCGCGCCCCGGGCCACCGTCGTGAACAGCTCAGGGAGGAGGAATGTCTGACGCACGGGGTCGATGGCCCACCAGGCAAGGGCAGCGAAGGCCAGATAGACTCCTTCGACGAGCGCCACCCTGCGGAACGGCTCGGACCCGTTCAAGGCCGCATCCCCGCAAGAAAACCCTCCACCGCCGACACGAGGCCGGCCGGGTCTTCCACGAACGGGAAGTGTCCGGATTCGAGGATCGCCAGCCGGGCGTGGGGCAGCGTTGATACCAACGCTCGGCTCATGGCCACCGGCATGACGTCGTACCTCCCGTGGATCACCAGCGTCGAAACGGTCAGTCTCGAAAGATCCTCCCACCAGTCCACGGGTCCCAGGGACGTCCCCAGGAGACGGGCGACCTCGGACCCGTTCAGGGCCGTCTGCCTGGAGAGCCGCAGATCCAGATCGTCGATCCGCTCGGGATTCCTGAACGTGCTACGGTACGCCAGACGGTAGATCTCGCTCAGGGTATCGGGATCTCGCGCTTCGTACCCCGGCGAGGCGCTGAGGCGAGCCAGCTCTTCGCCAAACCCCGGCGAGCGGGCTTCCGCGGCCCGTCTTCCCGCTTCTTCCCGCCACCGCGCCCCGGGCTCTACCGGAGCCACGAGAATCAGCGCCCGGGTCCGGGCCGGATGGGCCAGGGCATAGGCCAGCGCGAGGAGAGATCCGTAGGAGTGCCCCAACAGGGTCATGCGGTCGTACCCCAGGGTCTTCCTCAGGGACTCGACGTCCTCGAGAAACGCGTCCAGGTTGATGTGCTCCGGGTCCAGAGGCGCCACGGAGCGGCCCAGACCCCGCTGGTCGTAGTAGATGAGCGTGCTCGACCGGGCCAGCACGTCCAAGCCGGGCCTCAGGTAGTTGTGGTCGAGGCCAGGTCCCCCGTGGACGACAATGACAGGCGCACCTTCCCCGACCACCTCATAGAAGATCTGCCCTCCGTCGAATCCGAGCATCCCCTGGTGCCCCGCCCGGACCTGCGCCCCCACGCTGTGGGCCAGGAGGCCCATGACGAGGAGGCCTGCACACCCGAGGAGCACTGACGGTCTCATGAGCCCGTGTCCTGCGGTTCGAAGCCCCCGGCGGTCATCACCTCGGCGAGACGTCGAACCTCCAGAAGGCGCAGCCATGCCCGGAGCGTCCAGGCGCCCAGGGCCGCGAGGAAGATCCCGCCCAGACCTGCGCTGAGGCCCTCCCACGCCGCGGCGGCCCTCAGTCCCCTCCAGCCGAGAACGTACACGCCGAACACCGGCGGCAGGAGGCTCGACCCCACCGCCGCTCTGATCCAGAGCCGGGCCGGACGACCGAACGCCCTCTGGACCACGCGCATTCCGTACGCCAGCATGGCGCCCGCGGTGAGAGGCGCCCCCACGGCGAGAAGCCATCCCGAGCCGACGCCGGCCAGCATCTCCCCCAGCCCCACGAGACACAGCAGCGCGAGGGGAGCGAATCCCCGACCCAGTCGGGCCGCGACGAGGTTCTGTATCGCGCTGCCGACCGCCACCGTCGGTGGGATCGGAGGGGACGGCTGGCTTGTCACGTGGTCACCGGGTCATTCCCCCTGGGAGGCTTGTTCCCTCGACCCGGGAAGCCCTCCGCGGTGAGCACGGCATCGGCCTGGTTCACGTGTCGCTTCTCGTGCTCCACCAGGATCCGGAACGCGTCGCTGACCCTGAAGCGCAGCAGGCGAGAAGCAGGCGACGTCACGCCGATCCCATCGAGGTCCAGGCCCCGGGCCCTCTCCACGAGAGCCCGAAGTAGCCCCTGCTCCTCCAAGAAGGTGTGCACAGGCGTGGCGGTCACGATCTCCGTCCTCGGCCGGAACAAGGAGGGAGTCTGGACCCGCTTCCTCACGTCCGGACCCACGACCGAGGTGAACCACCTCCCGAACCACGTGCCCCGCAGGGGTCCGTGACTCGTCCGGTCCTGGTTCCGGGCCTTCTCCAGGGTGAGAGCCAGGCGTTCGCGATAGAGCTCGTTCAGGCGGGCCAGGTGGACCAGGCACTGCCCCACTCCCCAACGCTGGGGTCCCGGCTGCCACAGGAGCTGCTCCGCGGTGAGGTTCGCGTAGCGTTCGCGCACATGGTGCGTCACGGCGTCGAGCTCCTGGCCGACGTCGTCGAGCAGGTCGTCACAGCTGAGAGGATACGGACGCACGATCCCTCCTCGGCGGGAGAGACTTCAATGTAAGCGCCAGGGGCGGTGGTTCACCACGTCGGCCCGGTCGGCCCACCTCCAGACTCCGCCGGGCTGACGATCCCTCTCGAGTGGTGTTCCAGACGTGTCTCGGCCATGCGAGCGAGCTTCTGGAACACCGCTCTAGGGACGCTCGGGCTCCGGATTCAGAAGCCCCCGAGGCAGTCTCCCGACCCGTTCCGCGGTGCGACGAACCGCCGCGGGGCTGGCGACCCTGGACTCGTCCGGCTCACGCGGTGACTGGGGGAACGGGGAGACGCCGGCCATCGAATCCGGCTCCGCTGCGGCGGGGGCGTGTGTCTCGTCCCAGACGAAGTGACGCTTGAAGAAGTCGGCCACGTCGTCCACCAGAGAGTACATGACGGGCACGAGGACCAGGGTCAGGAAGGTCGCGAACAGGATTCCCGCAATGATGGCCACGGCCATCGGGCCCCACCAGGCGGCCTGCTCTCCCCCCCAGTAGAGATCGGGACTCAACGACCCGAACAGGCCGAAGAAGTCGAAGTTCAGCCCCACGGCCAGCGGAAACATGCCCAGGGCCGTCGTGAGGGCCGTGAGCACGACGGGGCGGAGGCGGGTCATGCCGCCCTTCACCAGGGCTTCTCTCCGACTCAGCCCGTCCCGCTCCCGGAGGATGTCGATGTAGTCGATCAGAATGATGGCGTTGTTCACGACGATCCCGGCGAGGGAGATGATCCCGACTCCCGTGTTGATGATGCCGAAGGGCATCTGGAAGATCATCAGCCCCAGGAGCACGCCCATGGTGGACATGAGGACCGACGTGAGGATGATCACCGGCTTCACTACGGAGTTGAACTGGCTGATGAGAATGAAGGCGATGAGCATCATGGCCGTCAGAAACGCCCCGGCCAAGAAGCTCTGCGCCTCGGCTTGTTCCTCCTGCTGTCCGGTGTAGCGGACGGTATACCCCACCGGCAGCCGGCCCTCGAAGTCAGCGAGTGTCTGACGCACCTCGGCCAGCACTGCGTTGGAGTTCAACCCGGCCGCCACATCCGAGCCGATCGTCGCCATCCGGGTCTGGTTCTTCCGCCTGATGGAGCCGTACCCCTCCTGGACGCTCCACTCCGCGACCGAGACCAGGGGAACCTGGATGCCGCCCTCGGCCATGACGGTGAGCTCCCGCAGCCCTTCCAGCTCCTGCCGATACGGCTCGGCGAGCCGCACGACGATATCGTACTCGTCGTTCCCGGTCCGGTACTTGGCGGCCTCGATGCCGTTGATGGCCCCCCGGATGGCCCGACCCACCTTGGACGTACTGAGGTCGTAGAGGGCGGCCTTCTCGCGATCCACCACCACGGACAGCTCCGGTCGGGCTTCGTCCAGGTCGCTGGCCAGGCCGACGAGCTTTCGTCCGACCGGCGCCGACTCGAGGATCCGGAGGACCTGGTCGGACAGGGACTTGAGCTGAGCGACGTCCTCACCCACGATCTCGATGTTCACCGGCGGACCCTGGGGTGGGCCCTCCTGGACCTTGTCGACCGTGAGGTCGACGCCGGCGATGTCGGTCCCAATCGATTCCTGCATCTCCGCCAGCGTCTCGAATACGTCGCGCTGCCGATCCTGAAAGTCGACCATCGAGATGGTGATCCGGCCGGACTCGGGACCGGTCGGTCCTCCCCCCATGGGATTGCCGCCCGCACCTCCCCCTCCGGTGACCGCGACGACCGACTCCCAGTCCTCGCGACCGCCGATCTCGGTCAGCTCTCGCTCGAGGCGCTCCACCACCTCGTTCGTGGCCTCGGCCCGGGTCCCCACGGGAGCCTCCACATCCACCAGGAGCTGCTGGGGCGGGAAATCCTCGGGGAAATACTCGACACCCGCGTTGAAGGCGGAGAACGCCACCGCCGTGACCAGGAAGCCGCCCACCGTTCCACCCAGGATCAGGAGGCGGTGCCGCAGCGCCCAGCGGAGCTGGCGCTCGTAGACCCCGATGAAGCGAGGCAGGATCACGTCCTGGAAGCGTCGGGCCAACCCGTCCAATACGAATCGGTGCAACGCCCACAGCGCCACGAACGTCGCGGCCAGAAGCACCGCCATGAGCGGATTCGCGCCCGCGACGACGAGGAAGAGGAGCCCGGTCCCTCCGACCAGGGCCCAGCGCGACGCGGGCCTCAGGGGACGGGAGGGCGTCCCATCCAGCTTCATGAACATGGCGCACAGGGTCGGCACGATGACCAGCGCGACGAACAGGGAGCTGGTGAGCGTGACGATCAGCGTCTTGGGCAGGTAGCCCATGAAGTCGCCGATCTCGCCTGGCCAGAAGAGAAGCGGGGTGAACGCCGCCAGGGTGGTGGCCGTCGCCGCGATGATGGGCCCGGCGACCTCGCCGGTCGCCTTCTTGGCCGCCAGCGTACGATCCCATCCCTCTTCCAGGAAGCGGTAGATGTTCTCCACAACCACGATGGCGTTGTCCACCAGCATCCCCAGGGCGAGGATCAGGCTGAAGAGCACCACCATGTTCATGGAGATGTCCATCACCTTCAGCACCATGAACGACAGGAACATGGACGAGGGAATGGACACCGCCACGAAGAACGAATTCCCGGCACCGAGGAAGAAGAGCAGGATTCCCACGATGAGGATGAGCCCGGAGATGATGTTGTTCTCCAGGCTGGAGACCATCTTCTCGATCTGCTCGGACATGTCGCCCGTGATGCTCACCGCCGTCGTGGGCGGGAAGAGCGGTCTGAACTCGGCGATGGCGGCCTTCACCTCTTCGGCCGTCTCGATGACGTTCGCGCCGGAGCGCTTGATGACGTCCAGCGTCACCACCGCGTTCCCGTCCATGCGCGCGAAGCTCTCGCGGTCTGCGAACCCGAAATCCACCTTCGCCACGTCCCGGACGTAGATGGGACGCCCCCGCTTCGTCGTGACGACAAGATCTCCGATGATGGCCGGATCCTCGAACTCACCGTCGACGCGCACCAGGTACTTCGTGTCGCCCACGTCGATGGCACCGCCCGGGATGTTCACATTCTCGTTCTGGATGGCCTCGATGACGTCGCCCAGGGCAAGCCCGTAGTACTGCAGCCTGACCAGGTCGACGTCGACCTTCACCTCCCGCTCGAGCCCGCCCCGGAGATCGGCGCGAAGCACGGTGGGAATCTGTTCCAGACGGTCCTGGAGATCCTCTCCGATCTCCTTGAGGCGCACGAGTCCGTACTCACCGGACAGGTTCACCTGCATCATGGGGATCTCGGAGAAGTTGAACTCCACGATGGTGGGCTCTTCCGCGTCCGCGGGCAGATCCGGCCTGGACAGATCGACCTTCTCCCGGACCTTCTGCAGGGCCTGATCCAGGTCGATGCTGGTCTCGAACTCGGCCACGACGGAGGAATAGCCCTCCACCGACGTCGAGGTGAGCTCCTTGATGTCGCTGATGGTGGAGAGGTCCTCCTCGATGACCCGCGTGATCTGGCTCTCGATGTCGGCGGGAGACACCCCGGGGTAGATCGTGCTCACCGAGATGATGGGAATGGGAAGCTCCGGGAACGACTCCTTCGGCGTCGCGCGGTAGGAGACCATCCCCAACAGCGCGATGATGACCAGCAGCACCACCATGGAGGTCCTGTGCTCCACAGCGAAGCTCGTCAGCCGGAACTCCTTGAAGCGCTCCAGAATCCGGAAATCCCCCGGCGCACCCTCCCGGGGCTCGTCTGGTCGCGACGTCGTATGATCGCTCATGCTTCTCCTCTATCTCCCCCGCGCACCCCAGGGGTGCGTCAGTCCCTCACGTCCACCACGCTGACCCTGTCCCCGTCGGCCACGGACTTCTGACCGACGACGATGAGCCGCTCGCCCTCGTCCACTCCGGACGCGAGCACCACCAGGTTCCGACGTGCCGGTCCCAGCTCCACCGGACGCACCGCGGCGACGTCGCCTCCCTCCCCGGCCTCGACGACGAACACGACGTACCCGCCCTCCACCCGGACCAGGGCGTCCTGCGGTACCACGATGGCGTCAGCCACCTCCCGTCGCGTGACCACCACGTTCGCCACCATCTGTGGCTTGATGATGCCTTGCGAGTTGCGCACTGCGATTTCGATGGGAAAGGTCCGGCTCTCGGTATCCACCGTGGCGCCCACATAGCCGATGTCTCCTTCGAACACCTGGCCAGGGAGGACGTCGAAGGTGATCTGAGCCCTGGCGCCGCGACGCACGTCGGCGGCGTACCGCTCCGGCACCCCGGCCATCACCTTCAAAGGGTTCAGGTCCACGATCCGAGCCACCACCTGCCCCGGGGCAACCATCGAGCCCACCTCGATCATGCGCTGGTCGAGGATCCCGCTGAACGGGGCCAGGATCGTGGTGCGCGCCAGTCGCTCCTCCAGGGCCCGAAGGCTCCCCGCGGTCTGTTCCTGCGCGTACTTCGCCTCCAGGTAGGCGATCTCCGAGCCGACCCGGTCCTCTTCCCACAGGCGCTTGCGCCGTTCCCACGTCTGGGAGGCCAGCTCCGCCTGGGCTCGGGCCTGCTCCACCTGGGCCGTCAAGATGGCGTCGTCGATCCTGGCCAACGGCTGTCCTTCCGCGACCGGAGTACCCTTCTCCACGAGGGCCTCCCGGATGACCCCGCTCTCCTCTGCGGCCACGTCCACAACCCTGTTGGCCTGCACGGACGCGGTGAGCCGGATCTCCTCGACGAAGGTCTCTTTCGAGACCTCCGTGACCTCCACGTTGATGACCCGGACATAGGTTTCGTCCACGTCCCTCCCCATGCCCCCCGCTTCGGCGCCCCCACAGCTCGCGGCGGCTCCCGCCAGCAGCAAGGCAAGCGTGCCCCTCATCCACCGTCCGTTCGTCATGCCCTTCTCCAGCGTCTGTTCCCACATCACGCTCAGCTGCCCCCCCTGGTCCGGGCATCGACATCCACCCCGGGCACGCGCCCCGTCGCCTCGTCGAGCCGAGCGCGCGCGACCAGGTAGTCGAAGACAGCCTGGGCGTAGTTGAACTCACTCTGACGGAGCGCCACCTCGGAATCGGTGAGCTCCAGCTGGCTTCCCAATCCTTCCCGATACTGCGCGCTCGCGATCTCGAAGCCTCTTTGGGCCTGATCCACCGCCAGTCGCTGACCGCGAGCCCTCAGGAAGGACTCTTCGGCCTGGTCCACCAGGGTGCGCACCTGGACACGAGCCTGGTCCCCGGCCAGCCGCGTCTGGGTCTCGGCCTGCCGCAGAAGCGCCCGCTTCTGGTCGATCCTCGCGTCGCGGCGAAATCCCTGGAAGATCGGCACGCTCACGCGGATTCCCACGTTCCGGGCATAGGCCCGCTGGCCATCGCCCCGTGCGAAGAAATTCGGACTGTTGTTGTCCTGGGCACTGATCAGGTAGTTGCCGAAGAAGGTGATCCGGGGCAGGTATTCCACCTGCTCCAGGCGCATCTCCGTCTTGCGAAGGGACTCGGTGAGCTCCAGCTGGCGCAGGTCCGAGCGAAGCTCCTGGGCCATGGCGATCGCCTCCTGGGCGGCCTCCTCGGCGGCGAATCCATCGAACCCGGTGAACGACAGGATCTCCCGGTTCTCGGGGCTGTTGGCCGCGAGCTCCTCGAGATCCATCTCCGCGAGGGAGCCTCGGACCGCGATCCCGTCCGGATCGTCCACATCGAGCTCGAGCGCCAGCTGACGCCGAGCCTGCTCCACCGCGTTCTCCGCCCGACGGAGATTCGGCTCCAGATTGGCCAGCTCCACCTCGAGTCGGAGCAGGTCGTAGTCGGAAGCCAGGCCGGCGCGGTTCAGGGCGCGGGTCTCCTCCAGCGACTGCCGAACACGGTCTACCGAGTTACGCGTCAGGCGGAGCTGCTCCTGCTGGAGGAGGAGCTCGTAATACCCGAGACGCACTCGGGTCACGACACTTTGCGTGATACCGCGCAGAACCTCCTCCTGGAGGTGCTTGAAGCGGCCTGCGGCTCCGACGCCGATGAAGGCCGCGGCCGAGAACAGGGGTTGCTCGAGGGTGATGGCGCTGGACCACTGGTTGTCCGCGCCGAACTGGACCGCGATGTAGTCATCGGGACCGGCGTCGGGGTCGAAGATCACCGCCGGAAGGAAGTTCAGCGTGGGCGACACGTTCCTCGTGTAGCTCGCGCTGAAGTCCAGCGACGGGTAGACGTCGCTCCACGCCTCGGACACGCGCTCGTTTGCCTCGTCCAGGGCCAGGCGCGCCGCCCGAACGTCCCGATTCTGCCGCAGCGCGGTCTCCACGACCTGATCGAGCGACAGGGCACCGCCCCGCTCCTGTGCGTGACCCACGTATGGAACGCTGGAAAGGGTCACGGCGAGCAGGAGGCCCACCCAGGCGGATCTCACCGTTCCGACCGCACGGTCGGTCCGCACCCGAAACCGGTTCGACGTCATCCCCACTCCTCCCCCTCGGTATCCCTCGCGCCCACGGTGGGGGCGTCGGCATAACGCTCACCCAGCTCCGCGGCGAAGCTGTCGGAGGCCAACCCCGCCAGGAGAAGGGCACCGGAAACCTCGAATTGCCGGCGGAACGTCCCTTCGTCCATACGGAAGTGGCCGTGGTGGTACAGCGAAAGCATCCCGTGAGCGTGCGCCCACATCGTCAGGGAGACCTGTACGGGGTCTCCCGGCTTGAGGATTCCCGCGTCCTGGCATTCCCGGACGCGATCGACCCAGAACTGATGGATGGCGCTCCCCATCGCCTCGATATCGTCCGGGAGGGTCTCCATCCCGAGCCGCTCCGGCGCGATGAAGAGCAGGTAGTACCATCGAGGGTGCTTGAGGGCGAAGTCCAGATATCCCTCCGCGGCCCGAAAGAAGCGCTCCAGCGGCGTTCTCGCCTCCAGAGCCCGATAGATCTCGGCCGTAAACTCCCGGTGGGCCTCGCGGACCACGCCCGCCAGAACCTCCTCGCGGCTCTCGAAATGCCGATAGAGCGCCGGCGCCGTGACCCCCACATACCTGGCGAGCTTCCTCATGGAGAAGCCGTCGAGGCCACCCTCCAGGTAGAGCTCGCACGCACACGCGAGGATCTTTTCATGGTGATCGGACATGGTGAACACCGTAAACACATCACGGGAAACGGTCAATACCCCGGGCACTACGAGCGGTAACGGTGTTTAGTTCCAAATGGTGCTTTCCAGGGGTTGCCTCCAGGATCCACCCCGGCGTGCGGAGGCCGATCGCCGGCCTACCGGACCGGGTGCAACCGCACCAGCGCGAGCGTGCTGGCTACGATTACCCCGGCTCCGGCCCACATCCACAGGTCCGGTGCCTCCCGGAAGAGCAACCACCCCCACCCCGCGGCGAACACGATCTGCAGGTAGCCGATGGCCGAGGCCCTCCCCGCCCGCTCCAGACGGAACCCGTGCGTCACGAACACCTGGCCCAGGTGGGTGGCGAGACCCACGCCGGCCAGCACGAGCCACATGGCCGGCGACGGCAGGACCGGATTCAGGAGCACACCGGGCAGGGCGAGGAGGGTGCTCACCGCGGCGAAGTAGAAGATGACGAGATTCGCCGATTCGCCTCTCAGACGCCGGACGGCCACGTATGCGCCGGCCGCGAGGACGGCCCCGGTGAGGCCGACCCCCACCGCCAGAGGGTCCAGCATGTTCGCCTCGCCGAACAGGAAGGCCGGCCGTGCCACCATGATCACGCCCCCCAGGCTCGACAGGACCAGAACGCCCTCCCAGAGCCCCATGTGCTCGCGGAGGATGAGCGCCGCAGCTACGGCGGTGAAGACCGGGTTCGTGAAGTGGATCACGGTGGCGTCCGCCAGGGGCAGCCTCACGACGGCGAAGTAGAAACAGCTCAGCGCGGAAAAGCCCAGCACCCCGCGTAGGATCAGGATCCGGGGCTCTCGGCCCACGAATCCGGTGCCGGCCCGAACCACCGCCCCTCCCGACAGGACGGCCACCACCAGGGAGCGCGCGAGCACGATCTCGAAGAGTGGGACCTCCCCCCCGGCCAGCTTGGCGAGGGCCGCCATGGCCGAGAAGAACAGCGCGCTGAGCGCCATGGCCTGGAGCCCCGGCGGTACCGCGGTGAAGGGAGCGGCGATGCCCGGCCACGGGACGCGGGGTCCCTCAGTCGCCTCGTTCAACGTGCGCTCGCGTGATGTGGTCACCCAGACGGATCCGATCCACCACGTCCATGCCGATCTCCACCCACCCGAAGCTGGTGTAGCCTCCGTCCAGGTGAGGCTGCATGGAGTGGGTGATGAAGAACTGCGAGCCTTCCGTGTCCTTCCCCGCCGACGCCATCCCGATCACCCCCCGCTCGTACCGCAGAAGATTGAGCTCGGTGCGGATTGTGAATCCTGGCCCGCCCGACCCGTCGCCCCGGGTGAAGTCACCACCCTGGATGACGAAGTTCGGGACCACCCGGTGAAAGGCGACGCCGTCGTAGGATCCGGACTCGGCGAAGCGCGAGATGGTCTGCACCGTCTGCGGAGCAGCTTCCGGATCCAGGCGTAGGACGACCCTGCCTCGATCCGTGTCCAGGATCAGGCGCGGGGCCGGTCCCAGCCCTGCCAGGAATTCCCAGTCGAGCCTGGCCCGCTCATCCAGCTCCCTGCCCTGGGGGTCCGCGTCCGACGTCCCCGAAGAAGAAGGGCCGGCTCCGTCTCCACGAGCTCGCTGCAGGGCGCGGGCCGCCACCTGACGGAGGTCGGGGTCCTCGGATGCTGCAGCCCGCTCCAACGCCGCGACCCCTCCCAGATGGGCGAGCACCGAGTCGGCAAGCAGGGTGGCCGCCAGGGAGCGCCGGCGCGCGTCGGTGCTCTCCAGGGCCTCCAGGAAGACCTCCAGGTAACGCCCATGGCTTCGGGCATCGTCCCGCTCCTGCCGCCAGCGCGCCACCAGCCCCGCGAAGGCCCTGGACCTGTGCGCCTCCGAGGGGGCGGCGGCGGCCCGACGCAGGCGTTCGAACGCTTCCTCGCCCCTCACATGGACCAGGGCCGGCAGGCCCGCCCACGTGTCGCCTTCGTCCTCGGGGGGCCGCGCGTCGATCCACTCCAGAACGAAAACCTCGTCACCGGCCCGGGCCAACGTCTCCAGGAGGGGCCCCGCCACCTGCCACAGGTCCGAGTGTGCGGACACCCAGGCGCGCATCGCCTCCAGGAGGGCGTCGTCGGGAGTCTCCTGCGCCAGGCCCCGCGCCGCGTTCACGGCCACGTGGATCGAAGGGTCGTCGAGGCCGCGGAGTAGCACTTCACGGGTCGGCGCGTCCGGCCTCCGTTCCGCCAGAGCGGCCATGGCGTTGGCACGGGTACGCCAATCCGCCGCCGCGGCCGCCCAGCGGCGGAGCCGCTCCGAATCGTCCACGGACCCGAGCCTCCCGAGCCCCTGCACCAGATACATCGCGGCCGGATCGTCGAGGGAGTAACCCTCCAGCGCGCTCCGGACCCGGTCGGCTTTTCCGGCCCAGGGCCCGGGCTCGGCCAGACGCCCGAAGAAGTAGGCGGCACCCTTCCTCACCTCGGCATCCGGGTCCGAGAGCCGACCGAGCAGCGTGTCCACAAGGGGTTCGCTCACCACACCGCCGACCGCTCCGAGGCGCGCCAGGGCCAGCACCCGTCCCGGGGCTTCTCCTTCCCGGGCGACGTGGCCCAGGAGAACCGACGCGGACGCGCGGGCGGGGAGCTTGCCCAGAGCCTCCAGCAGACGGAGCCGGACCTGGTCGTTGTCCTCCGAGGCCAGGGCGGCGACGAGGGCGGGCACCGCCTCCGCGCGGCCCACCTGCCCCAGGGCGAAGGAGGCGTCGCGACGGACATGCGCACTGGTGTCCGTCAGGGCCGCGACCAGCGCCGGCATCGTCTCCGGAGCCTGGACGGATCCCAGGGCCAGCGCGGCCCGGGCTCTCACCACGGAACGGGGATCTCCGAGCCTGGGGCCAGCGACACGCCGAGGCACGACGCCAGGATCACTCGACCGGCCCTGGGAGCCCACGCCGCCAACGACCGGGCCATCATCGCCTCCAGCCGTGGACGAGGGACGCGGATCGCCAGACCATGTCCGCGGACTGCAGCACCTTGCCCCGGAGGCGGGGAGGAAGCTCCGGGCTCTCCTCCAGGAACACCGAGGCGATCTCCGCCGCCTCGGGCTCGTTGTGGCCGCCCAGGACGGCACCCAGCCACCGCTGGGGGAAGAAGATGTCCCCGGTCCTCTGGATCTCCTCGATCATGGCCAGGCCCGGCCGGATCAGCGGCAGCGCGCTCCGGGAGCGGAGGGGGTGGTGGAGGTTGGCCAGCCCTGCAAGGACCCACGGCTCCCGCTCGCGGTTGGCGGGATCCTTCAGAGCCTCGAAGAACGCAGTCCGAACCGCCGGGTCGGCATCCAGCGACGGCCGGGCGAACCTGAAGCGCGCCCTGCGGTCGGGATTCGTGATGCGTGCCTCCTGCTCGTCCAGAATCGCGGACCATCCCGCCACCTCTCGCAACGCCAGCTCCCGCGCCAGGGCCGTCTGGTCGCTCTCCGAGAGGGGAAGCCCAGGAAGGTGCTCCTCCCCGGCCCATAACCTCTGGAGCCGCGCCACTCCCTCCGGCGTCAGCGCGACCTCGCGGTACGTGCCCAGGAAGGAGGCACGGGCCGTGACGGGCCGATCTCCCGTCACGCCGGCCCATAGGACGCCCTCCACCTCCCCGGCCCGCCGGATCCGGTCTGCCTCCGTGAGGAGCCTCCAGTAGGTGGTGGACAGGTAGCCCAGGAGACGGCCGAGGATCAGCTCGTCTTCCTCCTCCGCGAGGGAAGCCAGCGCCACGTCGAGGAACGCAGCGGGGGTCAGGCGGCCTTCCAGCACCTGGTCCCACAGGGTGACCCATGCGGCGCCCCGCTCGAGGGCGGACTCCAATCCCCCGGCATGGTCCGACAAATAGGCCAGGCTGCCCTCATCCAGGAGAAAGAGGCCGTACTCCAGCCCCGAGGCGTTGGGAAGCGCGTAGCGAACATCGCCGCTCGCACGAGGAATCCGAACCGGACGGTCGGCCAGCTCCACCACCTCGACCGTGTCCCCGTCCTCCCGGGACAGACCCACATGCAGGGTCTGCGGCCACACTCTCCCCCGCCCCGCGGGGTCTTCCTGGACCAGAATCAGGTCGTCAGCCTCCCGGGAGACCCTCACCGTCGGCCTCCCGGGCTCCTCCACCCAGACCCGGCTCCACGCCACCAGATCCTCCGCCGACCGCCGGTCGAGGAGGTCGATGAGGTCCGGCCAGGTCGCGTTCCCATAGGAGGCGTCCCGGAGGTATTGGCGGAGCCCGTCCCGGAACACGTCAGACCCGATCCGCTCCTCCAGCTGGCGCATGACGATGGGCGCCTTCTGGTAGATGATTGCTCCGTACAGAGTCCCGGCCTCCTGCAGGTTCTCCAGGGGTTGCCGCACGGCGTTGGCACCCTGCGTACGATCCACCTCGTACGCGGGGGGGTGGTGGGCCAAAAGGAATCGGAGATCGTGGTCGACGTCGGGGAACGAGGGGTGCACGATCTTCGCCGCCATGAAGTTCGCGAACACCTCCTTGGTCCAGACGTCGTCGAACCAGTTCATGGTCACGAGATCCCCGAACCACATATGGGAGGTCTCGTGTGCGATGAGGCTGGCCCGGCCGAGCACCTGCCCCTGGGTGGCGGACTCGTCGAGCATGATGCGGTCCTGCCGGTAGAGGATGCTCCCGGGGTGCTCCATTCCGCCGTACTGGAAGGAGGGGATCAGGACGAAGTCGAACTTCTGGAAGGGATACTCGATCCCGGTGTATTCCTCGAGCCAATCGAGGGAGCGACCGTGGAGCTCGAAGATGGCGTCCCTGTTTCTCGCGACCGCGGCGGTATCGGTCTCGCGGTGGAACATCCGGATCATGCGCCCGTTCACCCGCTGGGCCTCCTCCTCGAACCGCCCGGCCGCAAAGGCGAACAGGTAGGTGGGAATCGGCCGGGTAGCCAGGAAGGACAGCGTCTTCCGGTCGTCGAGAGTTGACATCTCCACCTGGGGTCCGTTCGCCATCGCCCGCCACCCGCGGGGGACGCGGAGCGTCCACGTGACCGATGCCTTCAGGTTCGGCTGGTCGAAGACGGGAAGGCTGAAGTGGGCTCGATCGGGCACGAACAGCGTGTAGAGGAAGTCCTCTCCGCGGTTGAGGGCTTCGTCCCCCGCCACGTATTCGATCTCGACGCGGTTGAATCCGGGCTCCAGCGCCTGGGGATCGATCACGATGTGGTCGTTGACGGGGCTCCACACCGCGTCCACCCCGTTGGCCTTGAGGGACTGGACGCGCGCTCCGGGGTCCAGGAAGTCGATGACGACCGGATGAGCAGAGGGATCGTCCCAGCCGAAGCCCAGGACCGAGCGTCCCCTCACTGGCCGGCTCCGCTCCTCCGGCACCTCGAGGTCGATGCGGTACTCCAGGTTCGAGATCGTGCGGTGGCGGTGCTCTGCCAGCTCCCAGGGAATCCCCAGGTCCGTGGGGGGAGGGGGCGGCGGGCGATCACAGCTGGCGAGCAGGACGGCAGTGAGCACCGACAGCAGCGTTGGTGAGGGGTGTCGGACCGACATGGACGCCTCGCGGGGCGCGGTGGGGAGAACGCGGTGGGTTGCTCGCTATTCTGCGGAGTTCAGCGGACGCCGTCCAGATAGAGCTCCAGCCGGAAGCCCCGGGGAGCGCGGAGGCCCCACGCCGCGTCCACGCGGACGAGGCCCTCGACCAGGGAGAGGCCCGCCCCAACCGAGACGAGGGCGTCCGCGAGGCGTCCCGACGACGGATTTCCCGCCCATCCCGCGTCGGCGAAGAGCATCAGGGGACCGAAGGCGAAGTCCCGGCCCAGCTCCCCCCGGGCCCTGGAGAACGCTCGACCTTCCAGGATCCGCGGCCCGTACCCCCTCAGCGTCGTGGGCCCTCCCAGGATCCACAGGCGCTGGGGCGTCGGCTTGCCCCAGGCCCTTCCACCCGCAACCTCGAGCCGGAGCCCGAGGTCCCGAGCGAAGGAGAACGCCAGAACCCCGCCTCCGTAGGCACGCACATATTCGGTGTCGCCCGTGCCTCCCTGGGCACCGAACATCAGACCTCCCTGCGGCTTCCGGGGATCGGTTCCCCACCAGGGGGCCAGCTCGACGAGCGTCCCGAGCTCCCAGCCCTCCCCCGCCACCAAGTTGTCCCTGAAGGTCCATCCCTCGTCAGCCAGATGTCCAATGCTGAACCGGGTTCCGGTTTCGACGGACCGGTGGTGCTCGGCGTATCCCCGGACCCGGAACGTCCGACGTCGACTGGACGGCGGTGTCCACTCGAGGGCGGTTCCCGATCGCCGATAGTACTCTCCGTCGTCCCGGCCCATGAACAGGGCCGTCACGGAGTTGCCGATCCTCAGGGGCCGGGCCGTCTCGTCGACGCCAGCGAGCTCGTGGAAGACACTCCACGATATCCTGCGCCGGAGGCTCTCGCCTGCCACGGACAGACGTACGTTCGCCTCCCGGTCTGCGGTGCCCAGGCGCGAGATCGCGGTCAGGGAGAGTGGGCCCAGGGGGGAGCCCAGGCGCACCTGTCCCCGAGCACCGACGGACAGCGCCTCCACCCGGTTGAAGCGCACCAGGTCCGTCCGCTGCGGCCCCCAGCGAAGCGTCCAGGGCACACCTTCCTGGCTGGCCGCCGGCGCCACTCCGAACGCGAGCAGCAGGACGGAAAGCGTCGGTAGGCCCAGGCTCGTGGGCCACCTTCTCAGGACTCGAAGAACACGGCCTCGCGAAGGTCCCACCAGGGCACCAGGACGACCTCGCCGTCTTCCAGGGTGACATAGATGCCGCGGTTCCTGCCGTCGATGTCGTTCGAGCCTTCCAGCTCGAGGACTCGGCCGTCCCGCAACGTCACCTCGGCGCCCCAGGATCCGAGCGGTCGGATCACGGCCACCTGGCCGAGCTCGATGTCGTACGAGGCGTCTCGATCCTCGCCGTCGAGGAGCTCCCACGTAGATTGCTCGTCGTTGTCCCAGCGGATCCATCCCGAGAGCAGCTCTCCGGTCTCGGTCTCGACGCTCCCATGGAGGGGGCGCCCACCGTCGAAGGCGGGGTACCCTCCGTTCCCCTCGGCGGCCTCATGGAAGACGAGCTCGTCGAAGGCATCCCATTCTACCAAAACCTGGCCGAGTTGGGGATCCGAGATGCCGATTCCCCGGTTCCGGACGTTCACGTCGTTGGACCCGCGAAGCATCACCACCTCACCGTCGATGAGCGTCACCCTGGCTCCGGACGATCCGGCCCTCTGGATGCGCGCGATGCTGGAGAAGGGGAATTCGACGTCGACGCCGCCCTCCTCGCCCTGCAGGACATCGGTCGTGAGGATCTCGTCCCTGTCCCACGCAACCAGCCCCGTGAACGCCACCCCGCCCCGCGTCCGCAGCGTCCCGGCGAGTCGTGTTCCCGTTGGCGCAGAGGCATCGGGCGGAGCGCTCATGAACTCCACCAGATCCAGGTCCCTCCAGCGGAGGTCGACCCGTCCGCGCTCCGGGTCCTCGATGACCAGCGATCTGAGCTCGTCTCCAAGATCGGTCGATCCGCCGTGCAGCTCCAGCTCCTCGCCCGACTTGAGCGTCAGGAGGGCCCGGTCGTCTCCCATCACCGCCAGGGACCGAAGGTGTCCGAAGCGGATACCGGATGATGACGCCTCGGCGAAGTCGAGGTCCTCCCGTGACCACGAGATGCGGAATCCGAATATGCTGACGCTCCGCTCCCGGCTGCGGTGCCCGAGCTCCGGGTCCAGGAGCCGAGCGTCCCTGAAGTTCTCCCAGGGCAGGTCCTTGTCTCCGTCCAGCAGGTCGGACCAGCTCCCCTCGTTCCCGTCCCAGCGGAGGTACCCCTCGTATACCCTCCCGCCGGCCGTCGTCACGCGCCCGTACAAGCGACCCGGATCGGGCTCGTCCTGAGCCGATCCTCCCCAGGTCGTGATCGCCACCGCCACCGTCATCCACGCCATCGCTCCCATCGGTCGATCCCCCTGATCGTATGACCCCCACGGTGTACCCCGCGCCTCGACCTCGTCCTCGCCGGGCCGTGGGCGCGTACCCTCGGGATGCACCCTCCCCCTCCCCTGGAGCCAGGCCCGTGCCACGGCAGCACCAAGTACTTCAACTGACGGCTCCCCTTGGTTTTGGGGGCATCTGTCGGAGAAACCGCTCGAAGTCCGTCCGTCGTGCTCCTCGGACACGCAACGTGTCGCACCGTCACGGTGGGGGCTATCTTCGGCGTCGTCTTCGGCCCCCCGGGCCGCCCCTCATGATCGAGCTTCCCGCCCAACCTGCTGCCGAGCCGCCCGAGCCACGCCGTCCATGGACCCTGCCACGACCAACGACCACGGGGTCCGTCCCTTCACACCCGCCCGGTGGGCCTCGAGCCCCCACGCCCAGACCCTCGGCGCCCGGGTGCTCCGCTCGGGCACCGTCCCCCCGCTGTCCCGCCGGCGCTGGGACACCCCCGACGACGACTTCCTGGATCTGGACGTAGGATCAGCTCCGGGGGAGGAGCGCGGCGTGGTGCTGGTTATCCACGGGCTCGAAGGGTCCTCCCGCCGCCGGTACGTGCTCTCGGCATGCCGGGAGCTTCTGGATCGGGGAATCATCCCCGTAGCGCTCAACCTCCGGGGTTGTAGCGGCGAGCCGAATCGGCGGCCTCGCATGTACCATTCAGGCGAGACGGGAGACCTGGCCTTCGTCCTCGGGCGCCTACGCGAGGCCTATCCGGGCCAAGCTCTGGGGGCGTGGGGCTTCTCCCTGGGCGGGAACGCGCTCCTGAAGCTATTGGGAGAGCTCCCCGACGGGGGAGGGGCTCTCCTGGATGCCGCCGTGGCCGTTTCGGTGCCCTTCGATCTGGCCGCTGGAAGCGCCTTTCTGGAACGCTCGTTCATGGGCGGTCTCTACACCCGTTACTTCCTCCGGTCTCTGAAGCGGAAAGTCCGGGTCAAGGAGGCCCTCCTTGCGGAGGTCATCGACATCGACCGCGCGCTGAAGGCCCGGACGCTACGAGAGTTCGACGACGTGGCCACGGCACCGCTCCACGGCTTCAGGAGCGCAGAGCACTACTACGCGATGGCGAGCAGCAGCCGCTACCTCGAGGGCGTACGGGTTCCTACGCTCGTGGTCCACAGCGTCGACGATCCGTTCCTCCCCTCCGAAGCCATTCCCCGCAGCGCTCTCCGGACAAACCCCTCGCTTCGGACGGAGCTGACTCGGAAAGGAGGCCATGTGGGCTTCCTCGAGGGCACCCCATTGCGTCCACGCTTCTGGGCGGAGGCCGAGGGTGCGCGCTTCCTGACGGACCAGCTGGGTGGGGGCGCCCAAGGCGCCTCCAGGAAGGGTATGGTCTAGATCTGCGGTCGGGTACTTCAGCGTCGGGACGCTGGAGCCTGCGGATCGGATGATGAACCCGTGCGAGCATGGGCCTGGGGGCCTCATAGGCCTGGTGCGGTTTGGGGAACGAATCTACCGCACCTCATCCCCTTGGCTGGCTGACTCAGGATACCAGAGACAGCCGCCAAAACGTCACGGTCGGACGCCCAAACAGATCCTCGTGATAGGACTTGATGACGCCCGGGCCCGCAAAGCCGCTGGGGAAATACAGGTCCTTCACAACCTTCGTGCAGAGGGTCGCCTCCGCATCAATGTCGAAGACCTCGATCACATAGTCCATCCACTTACTACGATCGACGACACGCCCCCTCCGGTCGAGCCCCTCCTGCCAATCCGAAGGGGTCGTTATCGACACGATCCAGAGGCGGCCGGCTTCGTCGAACTGTATTCCCGCGAAGACGTTCTCGGGAGGCGATCCCGGACCGATGCCATGTACTCCAGGGGTTCGGGGAGGCGGCCACTCGAACCATGCTACATCACGCGATATGACTTTGTTGAGGGTACCGTCATCATTCCAGACCTCTATCGCGTACTCGACGTTGCGCTTCATCGTGACCGTGCCGTGACGCTCGTGATAGCTGACATGTCTCGGCACCATATGTCCGCGCAGCGGGCCCTCTTTCTCAGTTTCATCTCGTCCGTAGTACCGGAGCACTCGCCCCGCCGAATCCAGCTGCACTGCGGCACTCCCGAAATGAGGCCGCTCGATCATCTGTCCAGAAACCAGATAGGTGCCATCGTGTAGGAGAAGAGCACCGTGCTGGCGCACGGATACGGGGATGGAATAAGTAGCCACGACCGCATGATCCGGAGCCAGGCGCGTGAGGCGTAGGTTGCGGGAATCAAACAAGGCTAATCCGCCGTCAGGTAGTGGAACCACGGCCGCGATGATGGCGTACTCGCCCGGACCTTCGCCGCGAGCACCGACCGTCCCGACAAACCGGGCCTTCTCCCCGAGAATGCCCCCTCGTCTCTCGAAGACAGCGAGATTGTGGGGCGCGAAGTCCCGTCGGAGGAAGATCCGGTCATCGCGCAGAAGGGTCACGATGCTGCGGTCCACCTCGTCGCCCTCAACATCGATGATCTTCTCGAGCTCGATCTGACAATCGACGTGCCGTGTCGTGTCGACCCACGGCTGAAAGGAGGCCGGGAAGAACAGACCCTGCCACATAGCATAGAGGCCCGCGAGAGCGCTGAAGAACGACATGGTATCACCACCCCAGACCTTGGTCTGGTGATCAGATGGGCCACAATCGCCCGGAGCAACCGGTCGAATCGAGTCGGGTTCTGTCTGTCACTGGCCAGCTTCCTCGGCCAGATCGGAGCATTCGGTGGTGGTTTGACGGGGGGAGGCACATGCGCTCCGCAGAGCTGGTGCTGAGCTACCGCGTAGTAGTCGGCTGGGAGGATGACGAAGCTCGTTTCGGCCTCCTACCGAGGTAACGGCGGTGCCATGAGGCGGCAACTGCATCTGCAGAGGCTCAGAATCGAGCAGCGTTCCATGCGGCTCCGCTGACCACAGGGAGCTCATCTGGCAGCGCGATCTCGAACTGTGCAATGACCAAGTCCCTCCTGCAGTCGAGAACCTGGACAACGTCCAGATCCGCGTCCACCACTAGCTGGTCCGGGTGACGAGCCAAGAGCGTGGGGATCGCATCCGCGAAGACCTGTGGCAGGGAACGAAGGTCGTCCAGGGCCGCGCGGGACGCGAATCGGTTGCAGGGCTCATCTCCAACGTGGATTCCCTCACCAACCATGAACTCGCACGTAAAAGCGAAGCACGAATGCGGGGAATCAAGGTTGCCAAGGATACACCACGGACAGTCTTCATTCGCATGTTCGTTTTCCTCACAGGCCAACTCCGTACACTGCGCGCAACCCTGTGCGGCTGTCGGCTGCGCAGCGGCGAAAAAGGAGATGAGGCAAGCCAACACCACCGAGTAGGACCGGGGGGTAAGGATGACAAAGCTCATTTGGGCCTCCTGAGACGGGATACGAGCGAGACTCCATCGAGAAGAGCAGCTGGCATCTCTTGGCACCACCTTCGCCTCGTCGAGATTGCCGTCATCAACCCCGCGGATGCAAGCGAAAAAACCGGGCGCCAGCCGAAGAACTCAGGCACCAAGCGAAAAATGTGGACAGCACCTCATCGGGTGCTCCCGGCACGACCCACATCGGTGGCCAGCAACCACCCAAACGCGTGGAGTTCCATCTCTGCCACCGCGGAAGGAACCGCAGCGGGCTCGAGCGCCGAGGGCGGCGCATCAAACCACTCGTGGGTGTACGACTCCAGAGCCCGGAGCGACGCTCCTGCAGCGTCGGCGATCTCGATCCACGACAGCTCTGAGCGCTCCAGCCACAGGATCAGGGCACGGAGGAGTACCGCGGCCCGCAGGAACACCCCTCGTGTTTCGCGAGACACCCCGGCCCGGCGCCAAGCCCGCGAGAGCGTGGATGGACTGCACCCGACTTCGTTCCCCATCCTCGACAGCGTCTTGATCGGCCGATGCTCGAGGGACAGGGCAAGCGCAAGCCCGTCCCGAAGCTTTTCATGGAGGCCCCGCCGGCTCGCGACGCTGCGTAAAGATCGAAGCAGGAGGTCTCTAATCGTCGCCGCGACAACGACGCGGAGCAGCGCGACCCCCAGGCGTCCGGCGTCGACGGTCGCGGTCACGGCGGCGGGGGGTGGGGGTGGGGGTAGGTCCAAGCCGACGGTAACAAGAACTACGGCGGGGAGCGGGACCCTTCCCTTGATCTGCGCGAAGAGTGGGTCAGCGGTCCCGTCCGTCACCACAAGTGCGCGAGCACCCTCGACGGCCCCACGCACGGCTTCCGCGTCTGCAGCGAGGACCACGTGGTACGCCTGCCCGAGGGTGAGACGTACGAGCTCCATTAGGTCAGGCCGTCCGGCACGATCCCACACGACGACCCGCATCGTGCCTTCTCAGACGCGACGGAGGTAGGGCGAACAAAACACCTCGCACCGGGCCATACGTACCCCCTGGGTGCAGGGAGGGCACCGCTTTGGCGACCCGTCGCCGTGGAGCCAAAACGGAAGGGGGGCACTTCTCCCTCGCCTGATAAGACAAAGAGACGCGCTTTAAGGCAAGACCGTGCAAGAGGGCGGGTCGGCCGGTCGCGACAAGCATTGCCTCGTGGGCGATCGACTCCTTATGCCCCATACCGTCACGGACTCATCGTGCCCACCGTAACTCCAACGAAGGACCGAAGCGGACCTTCAAGGGCGCGGCGACACGGTGATCGGCCGGCGAACACGATCCCGTGCACGGTCACCAAGAGCGGCTCCCGGAGGGGAGCTTGAGGCCGAACCGGTCGAAGCTCACAGGACACTAGCCCGACGCGTCCCGGAAGAAGACGGCTCCGTGCCAGGCTCCCCGTGCCGGGCGTTCGAGGCCTTCTGTGCGAAGCTCGCCAAGCCGGGTGAGCGTCGTATCGAACACCGCGGTGTCCGGGCCCACAGTGCCAGCGCTGGCAAGGTCACGGAAGACCGCCCGGGGCACGACGCACACGTCGCCGGCTTCCCGATACCACACGGGAGCGTGCTCCACCAGGGTGACGCCGAACCCCCGACCGAGATCCCTCAGACGGCCCACCAGCGCGTCGATGGAGCAGCCCGAGGGAGCCTCGGCATCTTCATCCACGCCGACCAGGAGGAACTGATCGTGCCTCAGCTCCCGGCCGGAGCGGAGGGGAACGCCGTGAGCCGCCCACGAGTCCAGGAACGCATCCGCCTCGTCGAGGAGGGTGGACACCTCGTTCTGGTCCAGGCGGCGGCTGGCCGGGAACACCCACAGCCGTCCGTGGTCGGGAAGAGCAGAGAAGTCGATGCGCGGCATGGGGATCTCCCGATCAGCCAGTCGACTCGGCCGCCGGCTCGGGCTCGGGCGGCGCCTTGTCCAGGAGTACGGCGATCCAACGCAGGTCCTGTGTGTTTTCCAACCAGATCTTGACCACCACGGTCAGGGGCACCGACAGGAGGGCCCCGATGGGCCCCCAGATCCAGCCCCAGAAGAGGAGGGAGAGGATGACCACCAGCGTGGACAGACCCAATCGACGACCCATGAGGTTCGGCTCGAGGATACTTCCGAAGACCGTGTTCACGGCGAAGTAGCCAACAACCACGAGCACCGCGTGCCCCACCGTGCCGTGCAGGATGACGCTCAGGAGGAGCGCCGGCACCGCCGCGATGATGGAGCCCACCGTGGGAATGTAGTTCAGGACGAAGGCCACGAGACCGAGCAGCACGGGGAAGTCCAGGTCCAAAACGTAGCACCACGCCCCGAGGATGAGGCCGGTCGCCAGCGAGATGACCGTCTTGATGCCGAGGTACGTCTGGATCTCCGCGATGACGACCACGATCTGGTCGTCCTGCTTCAACGTTCCACCGACCAGGTACCGCATCTTCTCGGGAAAGGCCAACGCTTCGCCAAGCATGAATGCCAGGATGAGGAACACCAGGAACACCGAGGACAGGAATTGGGCGATCCTTCCCAGCGCCGTTCCTGCGAGGTCGACCACCACGGCCGGGTTGAACAGATCCGTGGTGACGTACTCGTTCAGCGACAGCCCGGTACGTTCGTCGATGGCCGCGATCCACCCTGCTTGAAGGTTCTGGAGCTGGGCGGCGTACCTCGGAAGCTGCGTCTGCAGCTCCGGGATGGATTGGCTGGCCAGGAGGATCAGGAGGCCGAAGATCGCCACGGTCATCAGGACCGTGATGCCGATGGCCAGGCCGGCGGGGAGCTTCCGGTGCCTGAGGAAGATCAGGACCGGCAGGCTGAGGATGGTCAGGAAGAGCGCCAGCGATGACGGCAGAAGGATGGGAGCAGCCAGCTTGAGACCGGCGACCACGATCACCAGACAGGCCAGGAAGAAGAGGAACCTGGCGCCAGGATTCTGTTCGGTCCGGTCGAAGATCATCGAGCCATCTGTGGAAGGCGGGCACCACGTTGGGGGCCGTTCCGGGCGTCGAGCGCGCCAAAGAGTACCCCGATTCCCGGGGATGTGCCATAGCTTGGAGGAGTCGACTCCAGGAGCCCGGTAGCCATGAGCGAGACCGTCCCCGATCCCTTCCCCATCCCCGAATCGGATGACGAGCTGCTGCGGCAGTGTCGCGTCGAGGTCTTCCGGTCCGGCGGCCCCGGAGGGCAGCACCAGAATACCACGGAGAGCGGGGTTCGGCTCGTCCACCTTCCCACGGGCACGCGGGTCGTCGCGCGGGACGAACGGAGCCAGTATCGCAACCGGGTGATCGCCCTGCACCGACTGCGGGCCAGGCTGGAGGAACGGAACCGACGGGCCACCCCCCGTCAGAAGACCGACGTACCTCCGCGGGAGAAGCGTCGGCGCCTCGAGGACAAGCGGCGTCGCAGTCGAACCAAGCGCATGCGGAAGCCGCCCGACATCGATCCGGAATCGTGAGCGAACCGCTTTCCCGCTACTGGCAACGGCCCTAGGTTCGGGGGTTCGTACCGCCAGATGCATCCCAGGCGGCTGGAGCATCCCACCGAGAGCCATGTCCGACGCATCCCGTATTCGCGTGCTTCTCATCGACGACGACGAGATGGCACACTCCATCATCAGGGCGCTCCTGGAACAGATCCCCTGGGCCATCTTCGAGCTGGACTCCGCCGCCACCTTCGAGGAGGGGACCGAGCAGATCGCCCGCGGTGAGCACGACGTCTATCTGATCGACTACGTGCTGGGCCAGGAGTCCGGCATCGACCTCGTGCGACGGGCCCGCCAGGAGGGGAATCGGGCGCCCATGATCCTGGTCACGGGGAAGGGCCACTACACGGTCGACGTCGAAGCCATGGAGGCGGGCGTCTCCGACTACCTGGACAAGGAGACGTTGGACCCCGACCGCATGGAACGCTCCATCCGGTACGCCATCGAGAGGGCGCGCTCGGAGGCAGCCCTGCGGGACAGCGAAGCCCGACACCGATCCATGTTCGACAACGTGCCCATCGGCCTCTACCGGACGACCATCCACGGCGAGCTTCTGGATGCGAACCCGGCCCTCATCCAGCTTCTCGGCCACCCGGATCGGGATTCGCTGGACTTCGGGTACGCTCGGAACCTCTTCGTCAACCCGGCGCACCGGCAGGCTTTCCTCTCCCGGCTCGACCAGTTCGGGGTGGTCCGCGGTTTCGAGAGCCACCTCGCCCGTCCGGACGGTCGGGTGGTGAGAATCCGGACCGCGGCCCGCGCCCATCGCGATGAGGTCGGACAGACCCTCTATATCGAGGGCGCCGTCGAGGACATGTCCGATGAGGTCGAGGCCCGCGACCTGCACGGGAAGGCGGCTCGCTACTCCTGGATCTACGGCGGGTCGGGTGTCGCGCTGGTGGTGACGGACCTCGACGGGATGATCCTGGATGCCAACCCGGCCTTCCTGCGCACCTTCGGATATGACTACGACGAGGTGAGAGGGCGGACGTTCAAGAGCCTGGCCCTCGATACGGACCAGGCCGCCGTGGCCAGCGAGCTCGCTCGCCTGGTAGCACACGACACGGACGTCGTCGAATCCCAGCGCCGCTTCGCGGCCGCCGACGACACGGTGATCTGGGCGAAGATCCGTGCGGGCACCGTGCGGAGCAGTCGTGGATATCCGGACCACCTCCTCGTGCTCCTCGAGGATCTGGCGGAGGCCTGACCCGCGAACGCCCAGGACCTGTCACGTCCCGGGTGACCCCCTTGCAGCGGGAAGGGTGCACATGCCGAGCCCACGGACCGGATGCTTCGGTCCGTGGGCTCGGTCACGATCCGACCGCGCGGTGATGAAGTGGGCCCGGCAGGGCTCGAACCTGCGACCTACCGATTATGAGTCGGCTGCTCTAACCAACTGAGCTACGGGCCCGCCGAGCCAGAAGATAGCCTCCTGACCCTGACCTGGCAGGCCGCAGCCGCACGCACGGATTCCGGGGAGTCACCCCGGGAGGCGAATCAGCTCGTGCCAGCCTCGGAGGTGGTGCCCATGGTCGGCGCCATGCCGTTGTGGTCGATGACCAGCACGACGCGCCGGTTCTCCCACCCCGCCGCACCGGGCCCGAACCCGGCGTTGACGAGACGTTGGCTGTCCTCGCCATAGCTCACGGCACGAACGTGGTCCGGGGTGAAGCCGGACACGTTGACCAGGTAGGCCTTGACCGACTCGGCGCGCCGCTGCCCCAGCTGGAGGGTGTCTTGCGCGCTGCCCGAAGGATCCGTGAATCCCTCGACGGTGATGAGCGATGCGGGGTAGTATTCCTGCGCCACCTCGCTGAAACGAGCGAGGATGTCCCTCGCATCCTGATTCAGGGCGTCGTCATCGAACCCGAAGTGCACCGGGATGTGGAACCGGAGAGCGGTCTCCAGTCGTTCGACGGTGGCCCCGAACTCCTCCTCCAGAGCCGCCACGTCGCTCTCGAGGGCCGCGAGCCGGGCCTCGGTGTCGGCGACACGCTGGGCCACGGCTTCGTCACCGGCCTCCATCTGGGCGGTGAGATCCGCCCGCAGCGACGCGAGGCCCTCGTCGAACTCCTGCTGGCCCACATGGGCGCAAGCCGTGGTGAAGCCCAGGAGCACGAGGATCAGCGCGGTCGCGGGCTTCTTCAGGCTCGTTCCTTCGATCTTCATGGCTTCTCCTATTCCTGTCTGCTGAATTGGAGCAACATCTACAGAGTGCACCTCAAGAACCGGCGAGAGTACGCTGCATGTATGATGCCAACCCTTGGGGCGCTTGGCAAACCCCATCGGAGCGAGCCCCTGGATCTTCTTGCCTTCCTCGCTACCTTGAGCGGCGGCCGGTCCGGCCCAGCTGTGATCCGATGGCCCGACGTCGACTCGGGAGACCCGCACATGAAGGTATTGGTGGTGGGCGCCGGAGAGGTGGGGTTCCACCTCGCGCAGCGCCTGTCCGAGGAAAGCCAGGACGTGGTCCTCATCGAGTCGGATCCCGAGCGGGCCGACTTCGCCAGCGTGCACCTGGACGTATTGACCGTGGTGGGGAACGGGGCTTCCCTGTCCGTCCTCGAGCGGGCGGGGGTGCGCGGGGCACGCATGATGCTGGCCGTCACGAGCAAGGACGAGGTCAACCTGGTCGCCTGCATGGCCGCCAAGAGACTCGGAGTCCAGTACACGGTCGCCAGGATCTCGAGCCCCGAGTACTACGAGCGGGGTAGCGTGCTTTCCAGGGAACAGATGGGGATCGACCTCATGATCAACCCGGAGCGGGAGTGCGCCTGGGAGACCTACCAGCTCCTGCAGAGCGCCGCCGCCACGGACGTGGCCCAGTTCGCCGGAGGCCAGGTTCAGCTGATCGGGCTCCCTGTTCGAGAGGGTGCCCCGGTGGCGGAACGAGAGCTGCAGGATCTCGCCGAGGAGCTGCGGGGCTTCCACTACGTCACGGCGGCCATCGTCCGGGATGGCGTGACGATCATCCCCAAGGGGGACACACGGATCCGGGTCGGCGACCACCTCTACATCCTGACGCCCACCACCGAGACCCAGGGCATCCCCCCTCTCGTCGGATTCGACGGCTACCGGCTGCGCCGGGTGATGATCGCCGGTGGCAGCGCCGAGGGCGAGTTCCTGGCGCAGACCCTGGAGGAGCACGGCGTGGAGACGACGATCCTCGACCGGGACCGGCGCCGGTGCCTCGAGCTGGCCGAGAAGCTGCCCAGGTCCCTGGTGCTTCACGCCGACGCCACCGACCTCGAGCTCCTGGAGATGGAAGGGGTAAGCGGGATCGACGGCTTCGTGTCCGCCACGGGCAGCGACGAGACCAATCTCCTGTCGAGCCTCCTGGCCAAGTCGGCTGGTGCCGCCAAGGTCGTGAGCCTGATCCACAAGTTCGAGTACCTGAGGCTGGTGCCCAAAGTGGGGGTCGACGCGTCGGTCTCTCCGCGCATGTCCACGGTCAACGCGATCCTCCGCTACGTACGGCGAGGCCGGGTCATGACGGTGGCGAGCCTGACCGGGATCGACGCCGAGGCCATCGAGTTCCGAATCGACATCGGGACGCGCATCGCGGGCCAGGCGCTCCGGGAGGTGCACTTTCCCAGCGGTGCCATCGTGGGGATGATCCTCCGCGACGGCCAGTACATCCTCCCCCGCGGTGACGACCAGGTCCTCCCGGGAGACGAGGTCATCGTCTTCTCCCTCCCCGACTCCATCCACGAAGTGGAAGAGCTCTTCGACTGATGTCGCTGCGCCGAGTCGTTTCGGTCGTCGGACTCCTGCAGGTGTTCGTGGCACTCTTCATGGCTGGCGCAGGGGTCCTCGCCCTTGTCGCGGGCGACGGGGACGCCCCGGGCATCCTGGCGTCGGCGGTCATCACGTTCGCGGTGGGGTTCGTCGTGTACCGGGCCATCCCGGTGAAGGACGAGATCACTCCGCGTGAGGGTTTCGCCATCGTCACCTTCGCCTGGCTCGCCACGGCGGCCTTCGGCGCACTCCCCTATCTGCTCACGGGCGCACTCACGTCGCCGGTCGCAGCGTTCTTCGAGTCCATGTCCGGCTTCACCACGACCGGGGCGACCGTATTCTCCCAAATCGAGTCGCTTCCGCACGGCATCCTCTTCTGGCGCTCCATGACCCACTGGTTGGGCGGCATGGGGATCATCGTGCTGGTCATCGCGGTGCTCCCCTACCTCGGGGTGGGCGGCATGCAGCTCTTCCGGGCCGAAGTGCCCGGGCCGACCCCGGAACGCCTCCAACCTCGGATCGCCCAGACGGCCAAGCTCCTGTGGCTCGTCTACGTCGGTCTCACCGCCGCCCAGGTCATCCTCTACATGGTGGGCGGCATGGGGGCATTCGATGCGGTGAACCACGCCTTCGCCACCCTGGCTACCGGCGGATTCAGCACCCGGAACGCGTCGCTGGCCGCCTTCGACTCCGCGTTCATCCAGTACGTCACCATCGTCTTCATGTACCTGGCCGGTGTGAATTTCTCCCTTCACTTCCGTGCCGTGACCGGACGGATCGGGTACGGGCGGGACCAGGAGTGGCGCTTCTTCACCTACGTCGTCCTCGGGGCGACCGCCCTCATCGCGGCGGTGAATCTCCTTTCCTCGGAAGGCGGTTCCGGCGTCGAGCCGGCAGTGCGTGACGCGCTGTTCCAGACGGTCTCGATCACCACCACGACCGGGTTCGTCAGCACCGACTACGAGCGGTGGGTGCCCGGAGGCCAGGCGGTGCTGCTGGCGCTCTTCTTCGTGGGTGGCATGGCGGGATCCACCGGTGGAGGGATCAAGGCGGTTCGGGTGCTGCTGCTCCTCAAGGCCACGGCGAACGAGCTGCGGAAGCACCTCCATCCCAAGGCGGTTCTGCTGACCCGTATCGGTCGAAAGGCCGTACACGAAGGTGTGCTCGCCAACATCGTCGGGTTCGTCATCCTCTACCTCTTCATCTGCCTGGCAGGAACCGTGGTGTTGGCCTGCCTGGGGATGGATCTGATGACGGCCATCGGGGCGAGCCTCGCCACCGTCGGGAACGTGGGACCCGGGTTCGGCCAGGTAGGTCCCGTGGACCACTACGGGTGGATGCCGGGCTCGGCCCTGGGGGTGCTGAGCTTCCTCATGCTCGTGGGGCGCCTGGAGATCTTCACGGTGCTGTTGCTCTTCCACCCGGAGACCTGGAAGAGGCGTCGATCCTTCCACTAGGGAGAGCTACCTTTAGGCGAGCCGGAAACCAGAGGCTGGATCTCCGCCCGAACCCTCGTGTGCATGTCCGAACCCGCGTGGGCCGAACGACGGTCCCAGATGGTACGAGCCCAGATCCGAGGGCGAGGTGTGCGGGATCCCCGGGTCCTTCACGCCATGGGGGAGGTTCCTCGGGAGGGCTTCGTCCCACCCGGGTTGGAAGGTCAAGCCTACGCGGACTGCGCGCTGGGCATCGGATTCGGCCAGACCATCTCGCAGCCGTACATGGTGGCCATGATGACCGAGGCTCTGGCCCTGGAGGGTAGCGAGCGGATTCTCGAGATCGGAACGGGATCGGGGTATCAGTCCGCGGTTCTCGCCATCCTCGCGGCCGAGGTCATCTCCATCGAGCGGATCCCGGAGCTCGCGGAGGCGGCGGCTGAGCGTCTACGGGATCTGGGATACCACAACGTCCGGGTGGAGGTCGGGGATGGCTCCCTGGGCCATCGCCTGGGCGGACCGTTCGACGGCATTCTCGTGACGGCCGCGGCCCCGGAAGCTCCCCCCTCGCTGCTGCACCAGCTTCGGGCCGACGGGGGCCGACTCGTCCTGCCCGTGGGTGATCGGGGACTTCAACACATCCACGTCGTGCACCGAAACGGAACGGAGTTCGTCACCGAGCGGCAGACGGCGTGCCGCTTCGTCCCGCTCCTGGGGGAGGAGGGCTGGAGGGACTGAGGACCGGCCACGGGGCCGCGAAGAGCCCCCTGAGCGAGGCCCGCGCTACATGGGCATGGGTCCCCCTAGCGCTTGATGCGCTCCCCCCCTTCCTCGTGTCGGAAGATCCAGGCCGTCAGGCGTCCCGGTCGGATCCGTCCAAAGCCGTCTCCGCCACCGTATTCGTGATCCCCCAGCGAGCCGGCGTCGACCGGGGGTCTGCGATCCAGCTCGCTGGCCAGCGCCTCGATTCGGTCCTTCCAGAGCGACCAGTTCTCCTCACGCAGGTCCACCCACCCCCGATGGATGAGTCGCTGATCCTCCAGAGGGACCTCGTCTTCTGGAGTCACCTTCACTTCCGGGCCGCGGAGCAGGTGCCGTCCGTCGGGCATGAGGATGGGAAGCCCGATGGAGACGATCCGCTGTCTGAGGTCCGCATCTTCCTCCACGAGGGTCTCGGCCTTCCGGGCGGTCTCGGCGGGATCCAGGGCTCTCGCCTCCTCCATGGATC
>JARRLD010000030.1:0-19722 GCA_037387345.1 Gemmatimonadota bacterium | reverse complement strand
CAGCATTCGAGGCATCGGGCTTCCTGATGGGGGTACTTATGCGAACGATCGCCGTAGTGAATCAAAAAGGGGGCTGTGGAAAGACGACCACGGCAATCAACGTCTCGGCCTTCCTGGCCAAGCAGAAGCGAAGGGTCCTGGTGGTCGATATGGATCCCCAGGGACACGCCACGCTGGGTCTACAGACCGAGCCTGCTGACAGGACCGTGAGCGAGGTCCTCTTGAGAGAATCGACCCAGGAGGGCCCGAGCCTGCGTGATGTCCGGCGTACGGTTCTCCCGGGGCTCGATCTGGTTCCCGCCGACATTGTGCTGAGCGCGGTACCGGATAAGCTGTCGGCCGTTTCTGGACGGGAATACAGGTTGGCGAAGGCCCTTGCCGAGGTCAGCGGGGAATACCACTACGTCATCGTGGATTGCCCTCCCAATGTCGGCTTGCTGACGTTCAACGCGCTCATGGCCTGCTCCGAAACCATCATTCCGATGGATCCGAGCTTCTTCGCTCTCCATGGAATCGGGAAGCTCATGGAGACTCTCGACCTGTTGGCGCGCCGGGCGGGTCACGAGATAGACGCCCGTGCCTTGATCACGCTCTATACCGGCCGGGTCGACTTTGTCAGGGAAGTGGTGGCCGACATCCGGAAGCATCTGCCTGACAGGGTCTTTGATACGATCGTCCGGTACAGCATCAAGCTCGCAGAGGCGGCAAGCCACGGCCTTCCGATCGTGGAATACAGCAGGCGCTGTGCCGGCTACGATGACTACCGGATGGTGACGGCCGAGATTCTCCAGCAGGAAGAGCAACGGCCCGTGCTCTCCGACATCCAGGACACCAGGGAATCCACGTCCCTCGACACCGGGCCAGTCGAAGCCAATGTGCCGTCGGCACCGGTTCCCACGGGGGAAGGGGTACTGTTCACGCTCGAGGCGCCTGCGGCCGAGCGCGTGCAGATCGCAGGGGATTTCAACCACTGGGAGCCGGCGGGGAACGAGCTGGAGCTGAGCGACGGTGTATGGCGAACGGTCATTTCACTGGAGCCAGGAAGATACAGATACCGCTACGTCGTGGATGGGGCCTGGAAGCCGGATCCATTGAACCCCGGGATCGAGCCCAGTCCGTACGGAGACTACGACTCCGTGATCGACCTGAGATGAGGGACTGGATCGCTGCCGGATGAGATTGGCTCTGGGGGTGATGTTCGCTTGAGCCCCGAGGAGACCGAGGGAAGAGCGAGCCAGTATCAGGCTCCTGGGCGACGCGGGGTCCGGTATGCCGAACGAGGTGCCCGACGGTTCGGCGCGGCAGATCGAGGTGCAGAACGAGCGCCTGAAGCGGGCGGTGGCCGACCTGACGCTGGACAGCCTGATCCTGAAGGATGCAGCCAAGAAGCTCAAAGCGCTCGAGAGCGAGAATGAGCTCCTGAAGCGGGCGGTGGCCGATCTGACGCTGGACAACCTTATCCTGAAGGATGCAGCCAGGGGAAAGGTCTGAGCCCCAAGCTCAAACGGGCGGTGGGACCACGCGCAGCACCAGGGCGCTGGTGCCCGCTGGGGTCGGAACGCGCTCCAGCCATCGCGGCAGGGCTCCCTCGAGCACTCGACCGAACAATGTCGCCTCCCCACCGATCGTAGGATCGAAGAGATCCTGATCGGACACGGGGCAGAGGACTACGAGATCGATCCCCCGGGCTTCGAGGCCCTCGAGCGCTTCGGATTCCGTCCGGCTCGTCATGATCCGGTACGCCTCGAGGACCCCCGACGCCACGTGGTACGGCGAAGCCAGCACGCGGTGCGGAGTGTGGTAGAGGAGACGGGGCCCGTGCCTCACGTGTGCGAGGATGTCCAGAACGGGCTCCGGCGGCAGGGCGGCGACCGCGCGGGCCGGATCACAACCGGCCGCCTCGTTCCCGGGTAGCGGCTGATCCATCACGGCACCCGCGCCGGCGGCGACCACGGGGAAGAAGACCACCGACCCGGCCACCAGGCCAGCACGCGCCAAGACCGCGAGCCACCCCGGTCTCCATCTCGCGGACGCTGCGTAGAGCGCGGGAACGTGTGCGGCAAGCACGAGCCCCGCCACCAGCTCTGCGTAGGGCGCCCATCGCGATTCCCACAGGGCCATGACCGTGTACAGCATGCCGACGACGAGCAAGGCGGCACCCACCCCACCCCAGTGCCGCACCACCCGACGCCCCAGCGCCACCCACGTCAGGACGGGGAGCGCCAGGAAGGCGACGAAACGTACCGCTCCCCCAGGCGTCGAGGGGAAGAAGATCGGCTGAAGCTCGGGGACGTTCCGCAGCCAGAGGGATCGGACGGCGGGGTCGACACCGGCGAAGGGACCCCGGAAGAAGTCCACGTTCAATAGCAGAACAGCAGTCGTCGTGGCGACCGCCCCCGCCACCGCCAGAGCTGCGCGGCCCAACGTTCGGTCCAGCCGCGGCACCAGGAGCCAGAAGAGCCCCACCAGCGTCGGGATGAGCACGTACGGCAGGCTGATCCGATCGAGTCCCGTCGAGCCCCAATCCGTTGGAGGGCGCTCGAGGATCAGGGCCAAAGCCGACACCAGCGCGGTCGTGACGGAGTAGAGGACGCTGCCCCGCCGCCACCTCTCGGCGCCCGTCCAGATCCAGGCCACTCCGAGGACCACCGCACCCAGCGAGTAGAACAGGATCGACTCGATGCTGATCCAGAGCCCCACGCCCGCGGATGCCCCCGCGAGGACGTAGCCGGCCGATCCCCACGCCGACACCGCTCGGAGGAGCGACGCCGTCCCCAGGACGAAGGCCAGCAGGAAGAGCATGTGGTGGTCTGCGTGGCCGGGCATGCCGTACGTCAGGACGGCAGGCTGAAGGCCGACGATCAGCCCGGCCAGGACGACCGGCGTGTCACGCCGAAGCGCCCGGGCGCCCCACGCGCCGCAGATCCCGATCAGCGCAAGCAGCAGCGGAGGGATGACCGCGGCGGCAAGCTCTACCTAGCGATGGATCCCGAAGAAGATCCTCGCCGGGAACGCCACGGCGAGGAGCCCCAGGTCCATGGGGCGCGTCCAGTGCAGTCGCAGCCCGTACGGCGTGTTCGCCCGCTCCAGGACGGGGTCGAACCAGGCTCCGCCTGTCAGGAGATCCCGGACCCTGAGAAGCCTGGTATAGGAGTCGGGATCGTAGTAGTCGCCGTGAAACGCCCCGGGCGTGAGCACGGCGCCGGCGATGAGAGGGAGAGCGAACAAGGTGAGTAGAGCCAGCAGGTATCCGACGGCCCCATGCCAGGTTCTCCGCCGGCGACCCTGGGGCGCCACTTCGGCTACGGTACCCGGTATCAAGGAGACGTCCTGTCCTCGGCTCGACGTGGCTTTGCCCACGATGGACACGTCGACAATACCCCCGTGGAAGCCGGTTGGCTCCACGCTCGCCACCTCGCCGGCCAGGGGGCCATCATGGTGATGTCGTCCCCACCGTGTGCCCTCTCGCCATGATTGGCAGGCACGACGCGACGCTTGACGCTCCCCTGGGCCCTCCCGTATTGATGTTCGTCCGCGTTCCCCTCCCACACGCGACAGGAACGATCCCGTGGCCCTGGTCGAAGGTCTCGGAGCTCTTCAGCTCACCGGCACCTACGCCGGGCATTCCGCCGCGTTCCAGAAGGTCGCGAACACCCTCGAGTCCGTCATCAGCTCGCGGGCGGTTGGCAAGTACGCCACCGGCCTCCTCGAGGAGGGGTACGCCACCAAGGGGTTCCACGACAAGGCCAAGTCGTGCAACTGGGGCCCCATGGCCGGGTTCGTCCTGAGCGATCCGCGCTTCACCAAACGTGGTGGATCCCGGGATGCACGGGAGGGCCAGCGGGCCGACATCTTCAAGGCGCTGGATGCGGGATCCGGAGAGGTCGGTGTCTACATCTCGGAGAAGCGCAGAAAGGATCTCATGCAGGCGCCCCTGAGCTGCATGCGCCTGGCGTGGAGGACGGGCGAGAACGACCACTACTATTGGGCCGACTCACCGGATGGGAAGATCTTCTTGTTCCATCTGAGCCGCGTGTCGGATGCGGTGACGAACAACCAGCCCATGTGGAAGGTGCAGTACTCGCTCTCGGCCCGGGCCCTTCCGGCCAACCTGAGGTCCCCCACCGAGGCCCAGGGGCTGGACTACCTGCCCGTCATGGCGCTGGTGGACGTCGATTGCCCTGATCACATCAAGGGCACCTACCTGTCGGCGACGACGGGCGACTACGACCTGTTCTTCGTCTTCCCGAAGAGAGACGACTACGACTCCCGGATGATGGACCGCCGGATGGTCGCGGGCTCGGACCGCTTCAAGATCAACGCCATCGGAAAGAGCACCTTCTTCTCGCAGGAGTCCAACGAGGTGGGGAACATCACGCCCCGGGTCATGGCCGTGATGAACCGGGTCAACCAGGCTGCCGACCACCCCGGAGGCCCCATCGTCCACCACAGCGACGAGGCCGGCCGGCCCTTTGTAGAGGAGCTGGACTTCCCTGGCATCGCGTGGGTCCCGGGCCAGTCGAATCCCTACGGGATCGGAAGCGTCGCCGACCTGAAGCTCTTCATCGCGAAGCTGAACTTCGCGTACGTGCTCATGATGAACCCGGGCTGGTTCAACCAGCTGGGGATCCAGGGTCCGGGCGGCACGAGCTCCCTCCGGCCCTCGGCGAGCATGGGGGGAAGCTACGAGGTATAGGGCGGGCGAAGGTCGGGCGCCCGCCCTGCGGTTCCATCACACTCACGGGGTCCGGAGAATCAAACATGCCACGCCGAGCTCTGCCCATCCTGGGGCTCCTGTTCCTATCCGCCGGCGCTCCCCTTCTCGGCCAGGAGTCCAGGACTCCCTGGACCCCCCTCCAGCGGGGGAGCGATAACCTCGAGGTCGTGGGACACCTTCCCCTGGGGCCTCACAACAACCTGGCCGACCTGGACATCGAGCAGGAACCCGGTCGTCCCTATGCGTACGTGGCCCGTGCCCGGTACGACGGGCTGGGTCCCGTCGGCATGGTGATCGTCGACATCTCGGATCCGGCCCGTCCCACCAGGATCACGGAGTGGCGGATCGAGAATCAGGATCTCCACGTCGGTGGGGCGCGGGACGTGAAGTACTTCCGCTGGAGGGACCGGGTGTACGTGGTCCAGAGCCTCCAGTTTCGACAGGGAGGACCGGATGCGGACCTGGGTGCGGTGGTCCTCGACGTGACCGGTCTCCCTGCCCCCGAATCCGTGCGCGAAGTGGCGCGGATCCGTGAGCCGCAGCTTCCTGGCGGGTTTCACAACATCTTCGTCTACAAGCACTCGAACGACCGCATCTACCTGCTCGCGACCGTGTCCGGCCCGTTCGCCAATGTGTACGATCTCGGCACGTTGATTGACGAAGGTCCCGAAAACGCCCTGGCGGGCCAGATCCCGACACCGGGCGCGCCACGCTCGGCACGCGGATACCACGACTTCTACGCCGCCTACCACCCGGACACGGGGCAGGACCGTTTCTACGGCGGGGGCACGGGGGGCTACTACGTCTACGACTTCACCGACCTCGAGAAGCCGGAGCTTCTGGTCACGCTGACCGGGATCGCCGGGATCACGCGGGGGCACACCTTCACCCCGTCTCCCGACGGCCGGTATGTCATCGCGGAATCGGAGTACCAGTACGCGCCGCTACGCATCTTCGACCTCGAGCCGGCCCTCGAAGGCGAGCGTACGAATATCAACCAACCCGTCTCTGGCTGGACCGCCCACTGGGAGCACCTCGTCCACAACCACGAGGTTCGCTGGCCCTACGTGTTCGTCTCGGGCTACCTCGACGGCCTCCAGGTCTTCGAGATCTCCGACCCCAGGAACCCGATGACCGTGGCGTACTACGACACGTATCTCGGCACGCCGAACCCGGACGCGCAGACGGTGATGAGCGGGACCTTCGGCGTCGACGTGAGAAACTCCGATGGACTGATCGTCGTGAGCGACATGACCACGGGCATCTGGACCTTCAGGATGCAGGGGTTCGCGGGATGGAACGGCGAGGCCTGGGGTATGCCCGACATCTCCAGCGTGCAGAAATGGGACCAGCCCCTGAGGCCACGTCCGATCAGCTAGGACGGGGGTGGGCCACCCCCGTCCGACAGGACGCGGCGGATCAGGGCTTCGTCACGATCGGGCTGGCCCTCCACGTCGTGGTAGAGGTCCCGCACCGCCTGTCCGATGCGGGCCAGCTCCCGGACGTATCGGCGACAGTGCCGGCAGAGCTTCAGGTGCATCCAGACACCGAGGCGCACCCTCAGAGGAGCGACGAGGATCTCCTCGCTGGCGCAAAGTCTCGTGACCTCCTTACAGCGCAGCATCTCCACTCCCTTCGAAGCCCTTGGCCTCCAGACACTCGCGCAAGCCGTTGCGGGCGCGAAAGAGGAGTACCCCAAGATTGTTGGCTGAAACGTCGAGGATGTTACACACTTCGTCGGTTCTGAACCCCTCGACCTGTCTGAGCGTGAAGGCCAGGCGCTGCCGATCGGGCAACGAGTCGAGACACGAGCTCAGCTGTTGGCGGATCTCCCCGCGCGCCAGAGCCTCCTCTGGCCCTCGAGGAGGGCGGACCCACGTGCCGCCCGGGTCGAAGCGGGCGTCGACGATCCGATCGATGTCCTCCTCGTCCTTCTCGCGACCCATGCCCCGCCGTGCTTCCCAGATCTTCCTGACCAGGATTCCGTGGATCCACGTGGAGGCGCGGGCTCGACCGTCGAAGTCGGGGGCGCGCTGGACGAAGACGAGAAGGCTCGCCTGAACCGCGTCCTCTGCGCGGTCGCGTGGAAGCCCCGCCGCGATCGCGGTACGCGTGAGTCCGGGCAGAGCTTCCCTGACCACCGCCTCCATGACAGCGGGATCGCGCGCCCGGATCGCGGCGACCCGATCCGCGGCTTCTGCCATTCGGTCTCCCCCGCTTCAGGTGGTCGCGTAAGAAATCTGCCGGCCAGGACAATAAGAGTCCGACCGCAGCGCCGCGAACGGACGCTCGCAGAGCTCCGGAACAGGCGGCCAGGGGACTCACTCGGGCCCAAACAACCGTGAAGGAGCGAACCATGAAGCCGAATACGACAAGGGTGATCACGGCTGGATTGCTGGGGACGCTGATCATGTCTCTCGTGGGCGTCTATGCCGCCCCGTTGATGGGCATCCCGCCGATGAATCCGGCGAACATGCTGGCGAACCAGATGGGCGGCCTCCTCATCCTTGGATGGGTGGGACACCTCATGATCGGGGTCGTGCTCGCACTTATCTACGCTACGCTGGCCCTCACGCGCTTACCCGGACCCGCCGCGGGACGCGGCGCGCTCTTCAGCCTGGCCCCCTGGCTGATGGCACAGGTCGTGGTCATGCCAATGATGGGCATGGGGCTCTTCTCGGGCTCCGCGACTCTGGCCGGCGGGAGTCTGATCGGCCACCTCGCGTACGGAGTCGTTCTGGGCGGAGTCACGGGAGCGGCCGCGGGCTCGGAGCAGCCGTCCCTGGATGCCGCGATCACGACCTGACCTCACCGGCGGTGTCCGCGTCCGGAGAAGGGGCGCGGACACCGCACCCCCGCACGGCCCTGGAGCCCGATCCGATCGTGCCGGACATCGAACGGGCCTGATGACGCTGCAGCGGCCCGATGCCCGCCGCGCTCAGGGCGTATGGCCTTCGAGAATCGTGCGCAGCCGGGCGATATCGAGGTTGCCGCCGGACACGACGCACACCACGTGACCATCGCCCGACAGGCCGTCGATCGCGGCCGCCACGGGCGCCGCGCCGGCGCCTTCCGCGATGACGCGGTTGCGCTCGACGAGCGTTCGAATGGCGGCTGCGACCTTCTCGATCGAGACAACCAGCGAGCCGGCCAGCAGCTCGTGCACGAGGGGCCACATCTCCGGCAGCACGGCGCGACTACCAATGCCGTCCACGAACGTGGCCGTGTACTCGACCTCGACCGGCTCACCGGCATCGAAGGCGGCGCGCAGCGGCGCAGCAGTCTCGACCTCGGCCGCGAACACACGGACATCTGGGGCGAGCGTGCGGACACCGCTCGCGATACCGCCGCTCAGGCCGCCGCCGCCGAACGGGACGACGATCGTGTCGACGTGGGGAAGGTCTTCGAGGATCTCGAGTCCGATCGTCCCGTTGCCGGCGATGACGCGTGCATCGCTCACGGGGTGGACGAACTCGCCCTCGAGCTCCGGGTCGCCGTGCTCCTGGAGGACGCGCCACCACTCGTCGAAGGGTCGGGGGATCACGGCGCCGCCGAGCCGGCTGATTGCATCCAGCTTGGTCTGCGGGGCGTGGTCCGGGACAATGACGGAGAACGGTACTCCGAGGGCGCGGGCCATCCAGCCGACACCCTGCGCCATGTTGCCCGCGCTGGCGGTGTACACGCCAGCCTTCAACCGCTCCCGATCGATCTGGAGAAGCGCGTTCGCCGCACCGCGGATCTTGAACGAACCGATCGGCTGCAGGTTCTCGAGCTTGAGCCATACCTTCGCTGGCAGGGCGTCCGTCTGGAGGCGGATCAACGGCGTGCGGACGGCGTAACGACGGATCCGATCGGCTGCGGAGCGGATCTCCCGGAGCGGGACGGGGCCGAGGGGTTCGGGGTGTTCACTCACGGCGACCACCGAGCTATCGCGATCAGACTCATGGGGCGAAGGTACCCGGCCGGGGCAGGATCACGCACGTGCCGATCGAGCGGCCCATCCGGAACCCGACGTCACCACCGCAGCGCGTACTGCACCTTGGCCATGAGCTGGGTCGAATCGAGCGCCCACCGGTCGAGGAGGTCCACCACATTGTAGTTGTAGACCAGGAACAGCTCCCCCAGCGGCCGGAAGGTCCAACGCAGCCGCGTGTTGGTACCGATCTGGTCCGACTCGTCGTCGTACTGCACGAAGCTGGTGAGCTGCAGGTCCGACGACACGTTGAGGACCGCCCGCACCCCTATCACGTTCTGCACGAAGTCGCCCTGGGAGAGACTGCCCACGTTGCGGGTGCCGGCGAGCTCGAAGAACACCAGCTCGGAGGGCTTGATGCGTAGCGTTCCCTCGTACTGGTCCAGGGAGCCGTCATAGAAGGAGCCCAGCCACCAGGTGAGCTGCCCGCTGATGGCCCGCTTGGCGGCCAGCTCCACCTCCGCGCGGTAGCGCACGAAGTGGTAGGCGCCGGGCGTGATCACGACCCCCTCGGCGATCTCGAAGGGTTCGTCGAGGCGCTCGCCCTCGGGGTTGGCGTTGAGCTCGACGCGGTCGCCGCTTTCGAGCTGCCAGTTGATGGGCGCCGTGAAGATCCGATAGCTCTCCCAGCGTCCGTCCAGCGACCAGTACGCCTGCGGGCGGAACTCGTGGATCATGGTCCGAAGCCACGGAACCGATTCGGGATACACCCGGTTCTCCGCCGAGAGGCTCACCTTGTGGTATCCCATGCGCGGCACGAACCCCAGGGCCGGGTCGAAGCCGTCGCCCAGCCGGACCCAGCTCAGGCTCACGTCCCAGATGTCGTTGGGGTAGGCGACGCTGGCGCCAAACGCCGTGCGGTCCCCGCTGAGTCCTTCCCTGTCCGTTACCAGTCCCCAGGCCCCGGCCTCCAGGGTCTTGCTTCCCCGGAACCGGGACGTGTGGTAGATGAAGTCTCCTCCCGCGAGGTAGCTTCCCCCCGCGCCCGTGGGATCACCGAACGTGGCGATGAGGCCCGCGGTGCTCTCCTGGAGGAGGTCCCGTCGCACGCGAAAGGCGCCCATGGTGGCGGCATCCACCACGCCGTCCACGGAGCCCGTCCGGGTGACCAACGCCGCCACGCTGGTTCCGCCGACCTTCCCCGTCACCTTCCCACCGACGTTCAGCGGAACGGTCTCTCCCTCAAACAGTCCGATCCGCCGGCTGAAGAACGGGACCAGGTCCGAGCCGCGGAACTGGCTGAGCCCGATCCCGAACGCGAAGAGATCGGACCCTTCGAGGAAGAAGGTGCGCTTCTCGGGGAAGAAGAGGGGGAAGCGGGTCAGGTTCGTGCGTCGCGTGTCCACCTCGGTTTCAGCGAAATCGGTGTTCACCGTGGTCATTGCAGTGACCGTGGAGCCCAGCCGCTGGAAGACATCCAACGACGGCTGACCCTCGACCTCCCACGATCCGGCTTCCCCCTCTCTGGAGGCGGCGGGCACGAACGAGGGACGCACCGTCAGGCCCACACCGGTGTCGAAGCGGGGGAGTCCCGTGAGGTACCCGGCTCGGCTGGTCTGGCTGATCTTGGCATCCCGGAAGGGGCTCGCCCATCGGCTCACCTCCTGGAGGCGCTCCACACGTCGCTCCACGTTGAAGCCCCACCGGTCCAGGGTGGCGTCGAACGTGATGCTCTGCAGGGGGATGCGGATCTCCACGGACCACCCCTGCGGGCCACGCGCCGTGCGCGCCTCCCAGACGGCGTCCCATTGGGAGTCCTCGCCGTTGCGCGTACGGGCGATGAGCGCGTCGTAACGGGCCCCACCGGGGTTCACGGCGAAGACGAAGCCCGTGCGCCCGTCGAGAAGCGGGTCCAGGACCACTTTCACGAAGTCCTCGTTGCGCATCTCCGGGTCACGTGCCTTCGACGTGCTCACGATCCCCGACGGATCGGGGTCCAGAGCCTCCACACCGATGACGAGAACGTGGGCGTTGGCGAGGACGCGAATGGTGGTCGTCGCCGTGGGCCGCCCACCCTCGGTGGGCTCGATCATCGTCAGCTGAGGAAGGAGCGGCGCACGCTGCCATTGGGGGTCGTCCAACACGCCGTCGAGGCGAAGGGCGCCGTCCAGGACGCCCACGCCCAGGGACGGCCTTTCGACGTCGCTGGTCTGGGTGGCCGCCGGGCGAAACAGGGAGAAGACGAGCAGGATGGCGGACAGGGCGGTGGCGACGCCACGCACCATCCGGTCGCGACCTCGTGCCCGACGTTGTCGGTCAGCCAAAGGGGACGAGCTCAATCAAGCTCGACGACAACCTGGCCGAGCCTCAGCCACCCGCCGCCACGAGCCTCACTGCCCCGGCCTCCTCCCGCGCCCGCAGCACCGTCATCAGGCCATCGAGGGGCAGCGGCGTGAACTCGCCCGACAGGAAGTCGCGGATCTCCAGCACAGTCATGCCCCGGGGGAGGAGAAGCGATAGCTCGGCGTTGAACTCGTCGGGGAGCGACGGCCCACCGCGCGTCCGGCCGGCGCCCTCGACGGCATCCACGCGCAGCGACGCGGCCTCGCGCTGGGCCGGCGTGAGCTGCGGCTGGACGGCCTCGACGCCGTGCTGCTCGGCCTGAAGGGTGTACGCCGCCCACACCTCGTTCAGCAGCACCTCGGCGCGCTGGTCGATCAGCGGCTCGAAGGCCGCGGTCTTCTTCCGGCCGGCCTCGACGTCGGTCCACATCACGCTGGCCGAGCGCACGACGGCCTTCTCGATGCTCGCCTGGTGCTCGATCGCGTTGCGCGCCTCCCGGTACGCTACCCCGAGCTCCGTCGGGGTGGTGACGTCAGCGAGGTAGCCGAGTCCCTTCGTGTGCGACTCGCCCATGCGCGCGAGCCCGCGGCCGAGGTTCTCGTTAAGGACGCGCGCGGCGATCTCGTCCGTGCCGGTCGCGAGAACGGCGAGCGAGCCGAGCCCGACCGCGGCGGCACGCTTGTACTGCGTGGGGTCGTGCTTGTCGGGGGTGTCCTCCGAGGAGTGGTACCACATGTCCGGCCAGGTGATGAACATCACTGCGGGGATGCCCCGGCTCATGTAGGCGACGTGGTCGCTGGAGCCGTAGTGCTGATCGATCTTGATGTAGAACGCGTCCTTGCTGCCCCGCGGCGACTCGACGGGTTGGCTGGGCGCGTACCCCTGCAGACCGCGGCGGAAGCGCACGCGCTCACGCGAGATATCCGCCACGTACTCCATCATGCTCTGCGGGATGTCGTTCAGATACGACGGGAAGGTGTCCGGCGTGCGCTGCAGGACCCAATAGCTCCGGCTGTCGGAGACGCGAATCCCCTCCATGTCGAAGTTCAGCGTCCCGATGATCGCCTTCTCTTTTTCCGGGTTGGCGTCGAGCCACGCGTACGTGCCCGAGAACTCGGGGACCCACTGGAAGTTGATGGTGCGCTTCGGCGGCGGGAGCTTGCCCTCGCGGATCAGCTTGAGGTAGGCGCGACCGATCTCGAGCGTGAGCGCGACCCCCGAGTTGTCGTCGTTGGCGCCCTGCTTGATGACCCCCTCGTAGACGTGTCCAGCGATCGCGACCTCCTGGTCGGTGCTTCCGTCTCCCGGGATCTCGGCGTGCACGTACTCGGCCTTCGACGGGACCTCGACGCTTTCGTTGATCGAGCGGATCGCGACCGTCTCACCCCTCTGGAGAAGCGCGGACAGGTCTGCGTGCACCTCGGGCGTGATGGCCCACGCGACCGTGCCGGGACGCGCGTTGACGCTCGTCGAGACGATCTGGTTCGGGTAATCGACCGCGCGCGCCGGGCCGATCGTGCTGAGCGCGAGGACGCCCACGGCTCCCCGCTCCACCGCGGCACCGTATACGCTGCGCACGGAGCCGGATGAAAGGACGAATCTGCCGGTGACGTCGACCGCCTCGAAGTCCTCCGGACGCCCGTTGCCGACGTCGACGAGCTCACCCACGAAATCCCCGTTCGCGTTGAGCGCCGCCAGCGAGAGCGCCAGGTCGTGGAGGTCGAAGAGCTTTCGACTGACGGGCGCGGTCATCCAAAGCTCACCGCGCGTCGGTTGCCACGTGGTGCCCCCTTCCTGGAAGACCTCGATCGAGACGTTGCTGAAGCCGTAGTCCTCGGCGAACCGGGCCAGCACCTGGCTCTCCCGGTAGGGACCCTGGTATTCCTCGGGCGGTCGCACCCGATGGTACGGCACGAGCTCGAGCAGGTGATGCATGGCCCGCTCTCCCGAGACCTCGTTGATGATGGCGGTCATCTCCTCCTGGGAGAGGAGGGTGCGATCCTCGGCCTCCTGGGCCGGGAGCGGAGCGGGAGCGGCCGGCGCGAAGACGACAGCCAGCGCCAGGAACAGAAGGGGCGGGGTCAGCGATCGGGTGGTCATCGGTCGAACCGTTGGGGCTGTGAGGACGCCCGGGCCCCAGCCCGGGCAGACTGTCGCCCGGAAAGCTAGCGATTCGCCGTCCGGTACGCCTCAATCCACCGCACCGTGCCCCATGACACTGCGTGAGCATCCGGCCGCGCATCCGGCTGATCCCTATGGGTGACGACGGGCGACAGAAACGAGAGACAGTTGCCCGCGTATGACCGTTCGTGAAGCGACACCCCTTCTTCCCGGCACGGATTCCAGCCCCGCTCCTCCTGGCTGGGGCGATCGCGGTGCTTGGACCATGCCCGGCGGAGTGCGCACGTCTGCAGGCGGGAGACGACGCTGGGAGCGACCCCGCAGCGGTGGACCACATCACCATCGAGGTGGGCGAGCTGACCTTCGACGCCCTGGCCGCCGGGCCGAGGGATGGCCCTCTGGTTCTGCTCTTGCACGGATTCCCCCAGACCTCGTACGCGTTTCGCCACCAGCTCGCCGTGCTGGGAACGCTCGGCTACCGGGCCGTGGCCCCCGACCAGCGAGGCTACTCCCCCGGCGCTCGGCCCGAGGGGGTGGAGCCGTACACCATCGGCCATCTGTCCAACGACGTGGTGGCCATGGCCGACGCGTTGGGCGCAAAGCGCTTCCATCTGGTGGGCCACGACTGGGGTGGCGCGGTGGCCTGGGTGGTGGCGAGCCGCTTTCCCGGCCGGCTGCGCTCCCTGACCGTTCTCTCCACGCCTCACTACGGCGCTCTGTCCGCGGCGCGCTCCCGAGCCGGATCGGACCAGGCTCAGCGGTCCTCCTACTTCACCGACTTCGCAGCGCCCGGTGCGGAGAAGCGGCTCCTGGCCAACGGCGCGGCGTTGCTCCGGGACATCTACCAGGGGCTGGAGGACGGCGCCATCGAGGTGTACCTGGAGGCGCTCGGCCATCCGGAGGCGCTACGGGCGGCGCTGGCGTGGTATGGGGCGGCCTTCGGTCCGTCCCAGCCCTCGAGCGCCGACGACGCCCGTGCCACCCAGGCCAACCCGTCACCGCCGTCCAGGTCTCCTCCCATCTCGGTCCCCACGCTGTATGTCTGGTCCACCGAGGACAGCGCTTTCGGCAGGGAAGCCGCGGAGGCCACCGCGAGGTTCGTAGGGCCGGCCTACCGATTTGAGGTGATCGAGGGCGTGGGACACTGGGTGGCTGAAGAGGCGAGGGAGGCGGTCACCCGACTCCTCGTGGACCATCTGGCCGATGCGGCACACGGCGCGGCCGGGGAAGGCAGCCACGTGGAGGGCATCCATCGGCGCCGGCCGCAGAGAGTGACGAAGGCGTCCCGGTAGGCCAGCGTCTACGGGGTGCTCATCTCGAGCGGAAGGTAGATTCGAAACTCGGTGCCCTGGCCGAGCGCGGAGTCGACCTCGATGCGGCCACCATGACGGTCGACGACGCTGTGCGTGATCGACAGCCCCAGGCCTCGCCCGGATCCGACCGCACGGGTCGTAAAGAACGGCTCGAACAGCTTGGCCTTCACCGCTTCGTCCATGCCGACTCCCGAGTCCTTGATTCCGATGCAGACATCCGACGCACCGTGCGGCCGTACCCGCACCTCGACGGTGCCCCGCTCCGGGATCGCCTGGATCGCGTTCTGGAGCACGTTCATCAGCATCTGGTTCACCTGGCTCGCGTAGCACCGAACAGGAGGGATCTGCTCAACGTCGCACACGATCTCGATTCGATCCCCGCACTGGTATCGCAAGAGCCCGAGTGTCGCTTCCAGCGCTTTGCCCAGATCGACCTCTTTGACGTCGGCTTCTCCCAGCCGCGAGAAGGAGCGGAGGTCGTTGACGATCTCGGCAGTCCGCTCGGCGCCCTCGGTCACCGCCGTCATCAGCCGATCCAATCGACCGCTGACTTTCTCGAAGTCGGCGCCGTGCGCCTGCCTGTCCACCATCTCGAACAGCGAGTCCAGGCTTCTCTTCATCGCCGGAATGCCCGACATGACGAACGTCACGGGGTTGTTGACCTCGTGCGCGACTCCCGCCACGAGTTGGCCCAGCGCGGCCATCTTCTCCGCGTGAACGAGCTGGGTCTGCTGCCTGAGGATCTCATCATTCTTCTTCGCGAGCTCTTCGTTGCCGCGCGCCAGCTCCCGGTTCGACTCGGCGAGCTGCTCGGTCCGTAGCTCGACTTTCTGTTCCAGGGTGTCGTACAGGCGAGCGTTCTCGATGGCTACTGCCGCCTGGGTGCAGATCATCCGGAGAAGGGCCACGTGGTCGGGTGGGAAGGCGCCGCTGACTCGATCGTTCTCCAGGTACAGAACAGCTTGACGGCGGCGTCCCTTGACGACCGGGAGGCACATCACGGATTTCACCGCGTTGTCGATCACGTAGGGATCCTCGGCGAAGCCACTGTCGCCCGCGTCGTCCAGAACGACGGCGTCACCGGTGCCCTGCACGTGCTCCACGATGGAAAGGGGCACGTCGCCGGAGCGGGTGAGGGGCGTGCCCTGGAGCACTTCGACGTCCTCGCGGTCGACGCTCGCAACGGCCTCCACCGTTGCTCCCTCCTCGTCCTCGAAAAGGAGGACTCCCTTCTGAGCCCCCGCGTTCTCCATGGTGATGGCCATGAGGCGCTCCAGGAGTCGCGCGAGGTTCAGCTCCGCCGAGATGGCGGCGGACGCCTTCAACACGGTGCTCAGGTCGACGGTGTCCAGCCCGATGGTCCGACTCGTCGTGATCGAGCGTGGATCCGTCGTGGCCGTGATGGTTGCGGGGTCCCTGCGGCGGCGGGCGAGGACCCCGGGGAACTCGGCCTCGAGGGCCTCGGCCTTCCGTTCGGCGCCCCAGCGTGAGTACAGCAGATGGGCCTCGAGAAGGTACCCGACCGCTGCCTGCTCCCGCCCACGTTCGAGGTGGTGTCGTGCAGCCAGCTCGTTCGCCATCGCCTCGTGGTGCAGGTAGCCGTGCGCCTTCGCGGCGGCGATCGCCCGCTGGTACGCGTCGACGGCTGCGGCGTCGTCTCCGGTCACGCGAAGCCACTCCGCTTCGACGAGAGCTGCCCGGTGGGTGAAGTTCTCCTTGCCCGTCTGCTCCCATTCGCGGAGTTGGGCGAGGTGGTCCTGGACCTTGTCGCGGGCCCACCTGTCCCGTTCAGGATCGTCCGACCCGACATGCTGCACCGCGCAAAGGGGACTGAAGAAGTAGTGGTCGATCCACGGCATCGTCAGCCGAATGAAATCGACGTGCTTGTCCGCCTCGTCCAGCAGGGCGGGGGTCAGCTCGTGTGCCCCGTGCATCCAGTGCACGATGGCCTTGTAGATCCAGTGGAGGTGCAGTCCGAGGCCGAAGCCCGTGTCCTCGAAGTAGCGCACGTACTCCGATTCTTCGTAGTCGTCCGTCGTGAAGGAGAGCGGATCGACCGTGCGTCCCATGAAGTTCAGGATGATCTGCCGGTCCATGAACGAGTAATACTCGAGCGGCTTGTACTCGGAGCTCACGATGTAGTCGTGGAACTTCTCCTGGATCTCGAGCGTCTCGCTCAACGGGAACCCGCACACCAGCCGTGCCACGCGAAGCCAACCCGCCGCCCACGCCCCCCACCAGCTGTCTCCTCCGAGCAGCGCGTGCCGATACGACTCCCCGTAGATCGGCAGGCAATCGCGCATGTGGTGCACGAAGTGGTTCGTGAAGTTGCAGTACGTGTTGTTGACCTTCGGAATCAGGAAGGAGTCGCCGAACCGCTGGGCCAGCTCCATGGCCATGCGACCGATCGCGTCGGCCTCCTCCAATCGTTTGTTGAGGCTCAGGACGTGGCTCATCCCGATGTAGCCCCCGGAGGTGAACACGGAGTTTCCGAGCTCGAGCGCGAGGGTGACGGTCTTGATCGCGGACCACACGACCACGTTCGCGTTCCCGGCCATGACCGCGGCCGACCAGGTCTCGTGAAGGACCCCCAACATCTCGGCGGTGTCGGGGTCGTCCATGAGGGGGCGATCCAGGAGATCCTGGGTCGTGTGGCTCTTCATGTAGTCGTCGAAGACCGCGAGTTCCCGGGCGATCAGCTCGCTCTGGGCGTCGGGATCCTCGGGGAATTCCAGGCCGAGGGCGCGGCAACCCTCCACCGCGAAATCGGTGGCTTCGAATACGCGATCGCTCTGGAGCAGGATGCGGATGCGTAGCTGATACAGATCGGCGATCTGCGCTTTCTCCCGCGCCTTTTCCAGGGTGATCTGGAAGAACCGCGTGGCCTCGTCCCACTGGCCGGCCAGGAACTCGCCGTCGATGCGTTCCCGGTGAAGCCGGTAGGCGAGGTCGTAATCCGCCTCCCACGGATTTTCGGGGAGCAGGTCCATCGCCACGCGCACGTACTCGAGCGCGCCGTCGAACGCGGTGGCCTCCTTTGCGGCGTACGCGGCCTCGAGGTTCAGCCGGGCCAGCGATTGCCGCTCGTCCTCCGCCATGAGAGCGCGGCCCAGGTCCAGGTGGTTGACGAGATCGAGGATGCGCTCGCTACGGTTCTCCTCGTCCGTCTTCTCCAGGAGCAGCCTCCCGATGCGAAGGTGGACCCGCTCGATGTCCTCTTCGGGAATCCGCCGGTACGCAGCCTGCTGGATGCGGTCGTGCGCGAACCTGTATTCGATTCGTTCGGGCGGCGGGGCGTCCCCGTGCTCGCGATGGGTCCACTGGTAGTACTCGTAATCGGCCTGCAGCGGTTGGATCAGCCCGTCCCGCAGAGGCTCCCACAGGCCTCGCGCCGCGGTCCTCGGGTTCGTCGATGCGATGATGGAGAGCGTCTCGAGGTCGAAGTGGTTGCCCATGCAGCTGGCGAGACTGAGGAGGGTGCGGCCTTGCTCGCCGTACCGACCGATTCTGGCGACCATCAGGTCCACGACGGACTCGATCACCTCGAGGCTGGTGATCCCCTCCAGATCCCACTCCCACCGGCCGGCTCGGTCGTCGTACGCGATCAGCCCCTGGTCCGCGAGACTGTAGAGGAACTGGGTGACATAGAAGGGGTTACCGCCGGTCTTCTCCAGCACGGCTTCGGCGAGCGGTTCACCTCGGTGGTTCCGCGCTCCAGCGAGTCCCCGATGAACGCCTGTAGCGCATCGAGCGGCAGAGGCCCCAGGGTGTAGCGCGAGGTCCCAACCCCACGGCTCTCGATCTCGCCCAGCGCCAGGGCAAACGGGTGCGACGGCGACACTTCGTTGTCACGGTAGGCACAGATCACGAGGGTGTTCCTCGTGTCCGGACTCGTCAGCAGCTGTTGCAGCACGCGCAAAGAGGCTGGATCGGCCCACTGCAGGTCGTCGAGGAAGAGCACCAGGGGATGAGCCGGCGCCGCCGCAGCCTGCAGGAACCGGAGAAGGGTGCGCTCGAACCGCTCTCGGGCCTCGACCGCGCCGAGCTTCAGGAGCTCCGGCTGCTCGCCGAGGAGCTCCGAAAGCTCCGGGATCAGATTGGTGAGAACCCGCGCGCCGTCGCCCACGGCGGAGAGAGCTCTGCTCCGCCATTCGGCGATATTCTCCTCGTCCTCCGTCAGGATCTGCCTTGTCAGGTCAGTGAGCGCTTGCAGGATCGCCGACAGGGGATCGGTCATTCCCAGCTGGTCGTACTTCCCCTCCGCAAAATACGCCCGGCGGGCGACCATCGGCTTGTGGACCTCGTTCACCAGCATCGACTTGCCGATCCCCGACAGTCCGCGGACCAGGAGAAGGTGCACCGGACCGCGCGCCGCGGTCCCGAAGGTCCGCAGCAGGCCGGCCACTTCCTCTTCACGGCCGTACAGCTTCTCCGAGATCCGGAACTTCCGGCCCGCATCCTGCGTTCCGAGCTGGAACGTCGGGATCGCACCCCCGTCCGAGAGCGTCTCGATGCATCGATCCAGATCGGCCACGATCCCCGCCGCGCTCTGATACCGCTCCTCCGACGTCTTTGCGAGCAGACGGTGGACGAGCTCCGCCACCACATCGGGGAGATCGCCTCTCAGGGCCGTCAGGTGGGGGGGCGCCTTCGCGATGTGCGCGTGGATCAGCGCCATCGGATCGGTCTCGAGAAACGGAGGGCTACCGGTCAGGAAGAACCAGAGGGTGGCCCCGAACGAGTAGAAGTCCGTGCGGTAGTCGACCGCGCGGTTCATTCGGCCCGTCTGCTCGGGAGAGATGTAGGCCAGCGTGCCCTGGAGATGGGTAGGGTGAACCACCGCCTCTCGGCTCCGCGGGATCCGGGTCGCCAGCCCGAAGTCCGCCAGCTTCACTTCCCCCGTCTCGCGATTCCAGAGGACGTTGCCCGGCGAGACGTCCCGGTGGACGATCTCCCTGGAGTGGAGATCACCGAGGGCGAGCGCGACCTGGCGCGCCACGCGCAGGAATTCTCCCAGGCCCGGCGGCTCCGCCCGCCCGGTCACGAGAGCCCGGGCATCCGTCGCCCCGAAGTCCTCCAGGATCAAGGCATAGGACGAGCCATGCGGTAGGAGGTCGTAGTACGACACGACATGAGGCGATTGTACCGTCGCGCCGATGTCGTATTCGTGCTCCATGCGCGCAACGGCACGGGCCGACGGATACGCATCCGTCAGGGTCTTGATGACGACCGTGCGCTCCGCGCCGTCCTTCCTGGCACGGTAGACAGTCGATGTAGGCCCTTCGTCGAGCGTTTCCTCGACCGTGAAGCCCTCG
>JARRLD010000029.1:0-18793 GCA_037387345.1 Gemmatimonadota bacterium | reverse complement strand
GCTGGCCGACGAGCACGCCGCCCGCTACGGCGACCGCTGGAGTGACTCCACCGCCTTGGAGGCTGCGTTCCTCCACGGTCTGACGCGCTTCCCTGACTCTGGTCGGGGACAGGGAATCCAGCAGATCCGCCGGCAGGTGCAGCGGTGGAACGGGTCCATCACGGTGCGAAGTGGAACATCCCGGATCGGGCAGGTCCCCGACTGGGACGACGCTCCTCCCCTGGTCGAAGGACTCGGGGCGTTCCCCGGAGCCCAGATCGGCATCGTGCTTCCTGCAAGGGAGGACGCCGAATGACCGATCTGCCGTTGGACCCCGTCGCCATCGACGTCGGCCATCTCCTGCAGGGCACCGTCGCCTCCCTCTATTCCCATCTCGTCACGCGCCAGACGGGTCGGGCCGTGCGCATGGCGATCGAGACCCAGCTCGCCGAGGCGGGCGAGTGGTCCCTCTCCGTCATCGACCTGTCCGAGGTTGAAGTCCTGGACTTCTCCTGCGCCGACGAGGTCGTGGCCAAGCTGCTTCAGCGCTTCGGGGACACCCGGGGCAGGGAGGCGTTCTTCGTGTTCCGCGGAGTCCGCGAGCCACACCGGGACCAGATCGATGTCGTGCTCAGGAGGCAGCATCTCGCCGCGGTGGCGGAGACCCTTCCGGGGAAGTTCGAGCTCCTGGGTGAATGCACGGAGGAAGAGGACGAGGCCTGGCGGCTGCTGGAGAAGCGGGGGCTGCTGAGCAGGGGCGGGTCCGCCGATCCCCCTGTTCGAGGGGACGGGGACAGCGTCCTGGACCACCTCGTCGTGCGGCGGCTGGTATTCAGGAGTCCCATCACAGGCGGATACCACGCCCTGAGCCATCTGGTCTCGCGTCTCATGTAGCGTGGCGTGGCGGCCGGCCCGGCCGGCAGCGGCCGAGCCGGCCTCGCGGAGTGCCGGCGCGCCCGCCCTATTTCCCGCTCATGAACGGGTACTGATAGTCGGTCGGGGGCACGAAGGTCTCCTTGATGGACCGGGCGCTCACCCATCGGAGCAGGTTGAGCGCCGAGCCCGCCTTGTCATTCGTGCCCGAGGCCCGCGCGCCACCGAAGGGCTGTTGGCCGACCACGGCTCCGGTGGGCTTGTCGTTGACGTAGAAATTGCCGGCCGAGTTCCGGAGGGCATCCATGGCCTCGCGGATGGCCCGCCTGTCGTCGGCGAAGACGGCGCCGGTCAGGGCATAGGGGGACGTCTGATCGACGAGCTTCAGCGTATCGGCCCAGTCACCGTCCCTGTACACGTAGACGGTGATCACCGGCCCGAAGATCTCGTCACAAAGGGATTCGTAGTCGGGCGTCTTCGCGAGGATGACGGTAGGCCGGACGAAGTAGCCCTCGGAATCGTCGCACTCGCCACCCACGACGATCTCGGCGTCGCTCGATTCGCGGGCCCGGCCGATGTAGCCCTCGATCTTGTCGTAGGCCGCCCGGTCGATGACCGCTCCCATGAAGTTGGAGAAATCGACGACATCTCCCATGGGGATGCCGGCGACCTCCTCCACCAACGGATCGCGCATGTCCTCCCAGATGCTCTGGGGTATGTAGACCCGGGATGCGGCGCTGCACTTCTGCCCCTGGTACTCGAACGCGCCACGGACGATCGCCGTGGTCAGGGCCGCGGGGTCGGCCGAGGGATGGGCGATGATGAAGTCCTTGCCGCCCGTTTCGCCCACGATCCGGGGATAGGACCGGTAGCTGCCCACGTTGGCACCGATATCTCGCCAGAACGAGTTGAAGACCTCGGTCGACCCGGTGAAATGGATTCCGCCGAAGTTCGGGTCCGCCAGGATCGCCTCGGTGATCTGCCCCGAGTTGCCGGTGATGTAGTTGATGACTCCAGCCGGCACGCCTGCCGCCTCGAAGAGCCTGGCCATGTAGTAGTTGGACAGGAGCGCCGTGCGTGCAGGCTTCCATACGACGGTGTTGCCCATGATGGCGGGCGAGGAGGAGAGGTTTCCGCCGATGGACGTGAAATTGAAGGGGGTAATGGCGTAGACGAAGCCCTCCAGCGACCGGTACTCGGAGCGGTTCCACATCCCGGGGTCTGAAAGAGGCTGTTCGCCGTAGATCTTCTCGGCGAAGTGGAGGTTGAACCGGAAGAAGTCCACCATCTCGCAGGCGGCGTCGATCTCCGCCTGGTGGGCGGTCTTGCTCTGGCCCAGCATGGTGGAGGCGTTCAGGATCTGCCTCCACGGGCCCTCCAGCAGGGCTGCTGCCTTCAGGAACACGGCGGCTCGGTCCTCCCAGCGGGTGGTGGACCAGTCGTGATGGGCTTCCATGGCGGCGGCGATGGCCCTCTTCACCTCGTCCGGCCCGGCCTTGTGGGCCTTGGCGAGGACGTGTCCGTGATTGTGGGGCATCACCACGTCCAGGGTATCGCCGGTGCGGACCTCCTCGCCCCCGATGAGCAAGGGGATCTCCAGGGTCTCTCCGGACATGGTGCCGAGGACCTCTTTCAGCGAGGCTCGTTCGGGGGTGCCGGGCGCGTAGGAACGGACCGGATCGTTGACTGGCGTGGGTACTCTGAAGATGCCGCTCATGACCATGTGGGTGGGGGTGCGTGGATCGCCGATGCGCATAACGTACGAAAGGGCGGGGGAACCGCTCGTTCTCCCGCCCCCCTAGCGCTCTTTGGCTTGCGTACACGGGAATCTCACTCGGGAGCCACCGGCACGCAACCACTGTGGTCGGTCCCGCGTTCCCCTTCTTCGCCAACCCGGCGCCGCTTGCGGTGGGATGCCTCCACCGGGGCCGATGACGGAACCCCGGACCACGAGAAGCGTATCCCGTTTCCGTGGGTCCGTCATGTCGGGATTCGCCCTGAGAGTTGGACCTGGTGGGCGCGATGGCCAGGGGGCGAACCGCGGGAGCAGATCGACGGATTCCGAGCTTCTTCCCGTCCGAACGGGGAAAGCGCACCGACGATCGGAGCGGATCGGGCATGACGGCGCACGACAAGATCCTCGAGGTCCTGGACTCCATACGTCCGGTCATTCAGGCCGACGGCGGCGACGTCGAGCTGCTGGAGTACCGGGAGGCGGACGGCGTCGTCCAGGTCCGGCTTCTGGGGGCTTGCGAGTCCTGTCCCATCTCCATGATGACCCTGAAGGAGGGCATCGAGCGGAGGCTGAAGAGCTCGGTCCCAGGGGTCGTCGAGGTCATGGCCGTGTAGGCGCCTTGAAGACGCTCCGTCCCTCCCTTCGGATCCGCACCCCGTTCTCTCCTTCCCTTTCCTGGCACTGAAACGATGAGCGCAGACGAGCTCAGACGCTCGGTCATGGCCGCCCTCGCGGGCGTGGCGTTTACCGACGGTGGACGAGATGTCATGGCCAGCGGCCACGTCCAGAACCTCGAGGTCGAAGACGACGGCACGGTGCGGTTCGCCTTCCTGCTCCGTCCCGAGGACCCGGCAGACCTGGTGAAGGTCGCCCGTGCGGCGGTGGAGGGCGTGGCTGGCGTGTCCTCGGTCAAGGTGAACGTCCAACTTCCCCAGATGGCGGCCAGCGGGGGTGGGGGGCGCCAGGGAGGCTTGAGGCCCGGGTCCGTGCCGGCCCCGACACCCAAGCCGGACATCCTCTCCGACGTTCGCCACGTCATCGCCGTCAGCTCCGGAAAAGGGGGAGTGGGCAAGTCGATGGTAGCGTCCAACCTCGCAGCGGCCTTCGCCGGCAAGGGCCTGGCTGTCGGTCTGCTCGACGCGGATATCTACGGGCCGAACATCCCCTTGATGTTCGGGGAAGGACGGCGGCCCCGGGTGGTCGGCGAGCAGGGCCGCGAGATGATCGAGCCCCTCGAGTCCCACGGCGTGCGGCTCATGAGCCTCGGCTTCCTTCTGGACAAGGAGCAGCCCGCCATCATGAGGGGCCCGCTGATCACCGGGATCCTCAAACAGTTCCTCGAGCAGGTGGCCTGGGGAGCTCTGGACCTGATGGTGGTGGACATGCCCCCCGGGACCGGGGATGCTCAGCTCTCGCTGGTGCAGACCATCGACGTGGAGGGTGTCGTCATGGTTACCACACCCCAGGAAGTCGCCACGGGAGACGTGCGACGGGGCGTCAAGATGTTCGAGCGGGTCAACACCCGTGTCCTCGGGATCGTGGAGAACATGAGCGGGATGTCATGTCCACACTGCGGAGAGACCGTGGACGTCTTCGGGTCGGGAGGTGGGGAGAGGCTCGCCGGAGACATGAAGCTCCCCTTCCTGGGGCGGGTGCCCCTGGACCCGGCGGTGCGTAGCGCAGGGGACGAGGGGAGCCCCACGGTGATCTCGGCGTCGGAGTCGGCGGCGGGGAAGGCCCTGAAGGCTATCGCGGACACCCTGGAGAAGGCGATCGCCGCGACGACGTCCCGGTGACCGCGACCGGAACGAGATCTATTCGCCTTCCAGCCACTTTCGGTCGGCCGAGGAAAGCGATCCTCGGCCCCGGGCCTTCTCGATGATCTTCATCACGACCCACCCCACCAGCAGGAGTGGGGCGACCTTGAAGAGCAGGAACGTCGCCAGACCGAAGGTCAGGGAGAACAGGGTTCCCACGATGGACAGGACGATGCCGGCGACGATGAGGGTGACAAGACCCACAGCGAAGAAGGTGAGAAGCGTGCCAATCATCGGTGCCTCCTGAAGAGTCAGTCTCCGGACTCGTCGAATTCTACTCCGTTTCCGTCAGCGTACCCACACCACCCGGACACTTCCAAACGCCGCGTTCAGGTCGATGGTGATTCTCCGGTCGGCCGTCTCCCAATCCAAAGAGTAGTAGGCGTCACCATGCTTCACCATGCCCTCCGAATCGAGGGAAGTCAGGAAGCTGTCCTTGTTCAAGCGCACCCCCAGGCCCTCGGGAAAGCGAAGCTCCAGGGCTCCGAGTCCCATGTCGATGGCGACTCCGGCTTCCTGCTCCCAGGCACCGTTGAACCAGAGGGTGATGTCGCCCACTCCGGCGTCCACCTCGATCCGACGGGCGTTCAGGTTCCCGAGATGGCGCACGGTGAAATCCGCCGCGCCTACCTCGAAAGAGGCGGTCCGCATCCGGACGGGGTTGGGTTCGGAGATGTCGACCGTCGATTCCGAGGCTCCGGTGCTCAGGCTCAACCCGGTCATGGACAACCCCCCCAGATCCAGCTCGGCCCGGACGGCGCCGAACTCCAGGTCGAGGTCCATGGGGACCTCCCGGGAGAGCCTCAGGTCCATCTCACCCCTGGAGCGGTTCTTCCGGATGCGAATGGATCTGCCGACGTTCTCCACCCCGAGCTCGAGCCTGTTCCCTTCGTACTCGGCCCTGGGCTCGAACACCTCTTCGTCATAGCGTAGCTGCATCCGATAGAGGACGCCCCGATCCGCGGGCTGCACGCTGAAGTGGCCGGCGCCGTACGATACGGACACCCTCAAGTCGTCCTCTCCCGAGAGCTGACGGGACATGGTGACCGTCCGCCAGCTCTGCGCACCCACTCCGAAGGGAAGCACGAGCAGCACGGCCGCCGCCAGGATCACCCGTCCCACCCCGTCAGTCATCGTTCTCACCCCCCTGGTCTCGATCGCCGTCCGGGGACTCGTCGGGCTGTTCCTCATCCATTTCGATGTCCACGTCGTCCACGTCGATCTCCACGTCCACCGCCCGCTCCCAGGCTTCGTCGAAGCTCTCGGGGAAGTACTCCCTCCGGCGTCCTCCCCTTGTGAGGAGCACGGCGCCGAACCCGACCGCGAGCGCCGCGAGGGACGCCAGGGTTCCTGCGAAGGCGAGCAGCCCCTTCACGAACCCGACCAGGGGAACCACGGAGAGTGCGTGGCCCACGATGAAGAAGCTCATCAGTCCGATGAGGCCACCGAAGACGGTGTAGACGGAGTTGGATTTCCGGATCCACTCGGTGTACCGGTATCCGCTGTCCGCCAGCCACTCGCCCACGTTGCGGGCCACCGCCAGGTATCCGAGGAGACCGGCGACAATGGCCGCGAGCGGGAAGAGCGGCAACCAGGCGATCATCACCGGAATTCCCACGATGGAAACCGCCAGCGCCACCGCACCGAGAATCCACACGGGAACCAGCAGAAACGCTCCGGCCACGCCCACCGCCGCAGCCCGGCCAGGGGCCCGACGGGCCGTCTCCGCGACGATGTCCAGGTTGTCCGGAGCGAAGGCGATGATTCCCATTCCGATCAAGCCGAGGATGAGGATCTTCACCAGGTTCTCGACAATCCCGCCCACGGCACCGAAGATCCGACGGAAGGGGTTGAAGCCTCCGCCCGACGACCTGTGCTCGGTCTGACGGATCTCGTCGCGAAGCTCGCTGCGCAGCTCGTCCCGGAGCCGGGCCCGGATCTCCGCCTCGAGATCCCGCTCGCCCTGCGTCATGTCCACCACCGTCCCATCCACCGCGCCCTCGTTACGCACGACGTCGGCGTCGGCGAGGCGTACCTCACCGAGGACCCGGCTTCCCGGGAGGAGCTGCAAAGACCCATCGACCACTACGACGTCGCCGTCGACGGTGCCACGGATGCGCGCGTCTGCCTGGATCACCACCAGGGTCCCGTGCACGGTTTCACCTTCCTGAACCTCGACGTCTTCCTGGATGTGGAGCTGGACGGCACCGCCCGCGTCCGCCAGCGCCTCCTCCAGCACGGAGAGTCGGCCGACCTGACCGAGAAGGGCCTGGAGCAGCCGGGACTCCCCGCCGCTGCCCACCGAGACGGATACCGATGGGGCGTCCACCTCGACGGCCGGCCGAAGGGAGCGCTCCAGGGCCTCGTCGATGGTTTCGAGGACATCCCGGGCGCTTCCTTCGAGGCCTTCCGGCGGCGACCACGCCACGAGCATCTCCGAGAGCGGACCATTCTCGAGGGCGATGGCCTCGCTGAGAAGATTCCGCCACGCCGCGTAGGCAGCCCCACCACGATCGAAGGACCCCACGGCGTCGCCGTCGATGGTGACCGTCCCGTCGTCGAACGCGATCTCGAGCGGTGCGCCGCTGGAGAACTCCAGGCGCAGCGACGCCTCGGAGGAGCTGCCGACCGCGACCTCCTTGGAAACCACGACGCGCTCCTGCGCGCCCGCGAGGGCGGGGAGCAGCAACGCCGCCAGAATCAGGCCCGTCAGGGCATTACGGTTAAGGAGCATGAGTAAGACGGCCATCCGAAGGGCCGGTGGCAAGTAGGTTGCGATATAGGACCCATGCCGCCACGACGGTCCCAAGCGAGAGCGTCAAAAACGCTCCCGCCAGCGTCATGGGCGACAGGGGCAGAGATGCGAGCAACGAGAAGACCTCGAACACCCCGGAGCTTTCGAGCGCCGACGACGCCACAGCTTGCCATGCAGCCGACGCGAGATCGGTGATCTTCCACCAGGCGAAGGAGGCCAGGGCCCCCGGGGTCAGCGTCGGGTGGGTGAACAAGGTCCACAGCACCAGGCCGGCGGTCACAGCGGGAGTCACTGCCACACCGGACAGCGCCGCCCATGCCTGTCGGGTCTTCGGCACGAGACGGCTGACGGCAGCCAGGGCTCGCCGCCACTCGGGCACCCGTCGCCCCACGGCTGCGGGCTCGGGGACGCTCACCTCCCGCATGACGCGTTCGGCGAACCCCGGGGCCGGCGCGAAGCGAGGGACCTCGTCCAGCTGGCCCAGAAGCGAACGCCACGTCCCGGCTTCCGCGGCACAGGGGGAACACGTCTCGAGATGGGCGGCTACCCGAGCCGCCAGATCGGCGGGAGCGAGTCCGTCCAGAACGTCCTGGAGCAGCGGATCTCCCACGTGATGACTCGCGGCCTCCGACAGCATCGCCTCCAGGCTCTGCCGCACGCGGGCCGTGAGGGGGATCGGCTCGTGGACGGTGAGCCCCGACATCACCAGGTCGGAGAAGCCCCTTCCCGGCACGAGCACCGGCAGCTTGCCGATTCCCTGGAACAGGGCCCGCCATTCCTCCATCTCTCCCACACAGCGCGCGCAGGAACGCAGGTGCTCCTCGGCGCCGGCACGCTCGTACGAAGAGAGCTCGCCGTCGAGGAGCGCCTGGATCCGCTCGGCGCTCAAGTGCTCTGGATGGTGACGCTTTTTCACACTTCGACTCCTGTTCCTTCTCGACGTTTCCCCCTACGCCCTCGAAGAGGCCGAAGTTTCAGGAAAAGACCCTGTCGGGCACGGTTGGGGACGATGTCCCGGTTCATCAAGGAGCAGAAGGATTTACGTTCCACGGAATGTCCTCTCTAGGTCAGGTGCTGGAGCTTGATCTTGAGCTCGTTTCGGGCTCGGTGCAGGTAGGTCTTCACCGTCCCCAGGGGTAGGTCCATGATCTCGGCGATCTCGTCGTAGGCATAGCCTTCGACGTGCCGGAGCAGGATGACCGTGCGGTACTCCTCTCGCAGCTCGCCAATTGCCTCCTCGATCTGCCCGCCCAGCTCACGGTGTTCGACCAGCTCCTGGGGGCTTTCGTCCCCCGCCTCCAGCACCACGCTGGTCTGGCTGACTTCGTCCTGCGTCGTGGCATGCGGGGACCCGTGGATGGACACGGTCTCCAACCGGCGCTTCCGCAAGTGATCGATGGTGTGGTTGTTGGCGATCTTGAAGATCCAGTTGCTGAACTTGTAGCTCGTGTTGTAGCTGCCGATGGCGTTGAAGGCCCGGATGAACGCTTCCTGTGCGAGATCTTCGGCGAGGGTACGGTCCCGCACCATCCGATAGATGAGGGAGAAAACCGGGCGCTCGTATCGCTTGAGCAGCTCGCGGAACGCCCCCTCGCGGCCCTTGGCCGCCAGGGTGGCCAACTCCCGATCGTCCAGCTGGGCGTGGTCGAGAACGGGCAGCGGGATCGCATCCGGTCGAGGTTGCGTGAGCCACCGGGAGGTGGCACGGGGCAGAGAAGCGGCGTCGGCGTTCATCGAGGCGCCCTACGCGCCTCCAACGCCCCCTGTTTCGCGAGGGCGTTGAGCGGTCTGTCCGCTCCCCGTACCTTTCGACCCCCGATGGTGGGCCCGAAGAATGCTCCACACGGTCCACCGCCACGGGCCACACGAATCTTACCTCCCCACCCCCCGACTGTCATGGCGTCCGCATCGGATGGTGTCGACCGGGCGGCCCCCCGGGCCGGCGCAGATCGGGAGGATCAGGTGCAGCGCATCTTCTCGGAGATCGCGCCCCGATATGACCTCCTGAATCACGTCCTGAGCCTGAACGTCGATCGCACGTGGAGGCGCAAGGCCATCGACCGACTCCGGTGGGAGCGGGTGCCCGAGGGTCTCTATCTCGACGCGTGCGCGGGGACCTTCGACCTGGCCTTGGAGCTATCCGAACGATCGGGCTTCGACGGAACGGTTTTGGCGTCGGACTTCGCGGAGCCCATGCTGGTCACGGGGATCCCCAAGCTCGCCGGCGCGCCGGTCCGAGCCGTGTGTGGTGATACCCTGCGACTTCCGTTTCCCGACGACACGTTCCACGGAGCCACGGTCGGCTTCGGCGTGCGGAATCTGTCCGACCTTCGTCGGGGTCTCGAGGAATTCCTGCGCGTCCTGCGTCCTGGCGCCCGCCTGGTGGTGCTGGAGTTCACGACGCCCCCGAACCGGCTGATCCGCGCGGGATACCTGTTCTACTTCCATCGGGTGTTGCCCGCGGTGGGGCGCGTCATCTCGGGCCATCCCTGGGCCTACACGTACCTGCCCGAGTCCGTGAGGGCGTTCCCGGGACCAAGGGACCTGGAGGAGCTGTTCCGGGCCGCCGGGTTCGATGCGGTGGGGCACCAGCTGCTCACGCTCGGGATCGCCGCGCTACACTGGGGGGAGAAGGGTCCGCCCCAGGCGGGACGGACTCCCCCTTCTACCACGACCGTCTAGACTCCCTCGAACAGCGGCGTGCTGATGTAGCGCTCTGCGAAGGAAGGAAGAACCACCACCATCGTCTTCCCCTCCATCTCGGGTCGCGCCGCGACTTCATACGCCGCCACCATGGCCGCACCTGAAGAGATGCCGCAGGGAATCCCCTCCAGCCGGGCCGCCAGGCGGGTCATCTCGAACGCGGCATCGTTGGATACCGTCACGACCTCGTCGATGAGATCCGTGTCGAGAACCTCCGGGATGAAGCCGGCTCCGATGCCCTGGATCATGTTGCCCGGCCCGGGCTCTCCGCCAGAGAGCACCGGGCTGAGGTCCGGCTCCACGGCGACCATGTGGAGCGCCGGGTTCCGGCTCTTGAGGACCGAGCCGCAGCCCGTGAGGGTCCCGCCGGTCCCCACGCCCGAGATCATGACGTCGACCTTGCCACCGGTGTCGCGCCAGATCTCCTCGGCGGTGGTGCGCCTGTGGACGTCCGGGTTCGCCGGATTCACGAACTGACCGGCCGCCACCGCTCCGGGAATCTCCTGGAGGAGGGACTCCGCCCGGGCGAACGCTCCGTTGATGCCCTCCTCCTTGGGAGTGAGGTGCACCTCGGCTCCCAGGTATCGGAGCATCTTCACCCGCTCCACGGACATCGTCTCCGGCATCGTGAGGACACACCGGTAGCCCCGGGCCGCGCACACCATGGCCAGGCCGATTCCCGTATTGCCCGAGGTCGGTTCCACGATCGTGGTGCCTGCTGCGATGGTCCCGTCCCGCTCCCCGGCCTCGATCATGGCGATCGCGATCCGGTCCTTGACGCTCGAGGCCGGATTGAAGAACTCCAGCTTGAGCAGGACGTCGGCGCGGGCCCCCTTCTCGGTGGACAGCCGGGGAGCGCGAACCAGCGGGGTATCCCCGATCGTGTCGAGGATGCTGTCGTAGACACGTCCGCGGCCCGGCGCGGTCGTCGTGGGCTCGTTCATCGTCACCGTCCTGCTCATGGGTCTACCTCCCCTCCGGATCGTGGCTTCGACTGGGAATACCGGAAAGGGTGCGGCCGGGGCTCACCTGGGCGTGACCGCTCCGTCGATATGGAGAAAGGTAACGGGGCCCAGGCGCTCCAGTGCCTCGAGCCCGATTCTGCCCGGGTCTCCCACCACGAGGATGGTCATGGCCTCGGGGCGAAGATATCGCTGGAACACGTCCCGGATCGACTCGGGGGTGACTGACTCGATGCCCTCCAGGTATCGTTCCAGCCAATCCTCCGGAAGCCCCTGGGCGAGATAGAACATCCGGCGCGAGACGATCTGGGCCGGCGTCTCGAAGTTGAAGACGAAGCCGTTGACGATCTGGTCGACGGTGGTGGCGACCTCTTCCCGCTTTGGGGGGGACTCGGTCATGTCGAACATGATGTCCAGGATGAGCTGCAAGGCCGGAACCGTGTTCTCGGGTCGCGTTCGCGTCACGGCCCCTACGATCCCGTCGTATTTCCGGGGTGTGGTCCACAGGGACGAAGCGGAGTACGCGTACCCTTCCTCCGTTCGGACCCGAGACAGAATCCTCGAGCTGAACCCTCCGCTTCCCAGGATCGAGTTCCCGATTTGCGACGAGAAGTACTCGTCGCCACTCCCGAGGCGGATCCCCGTGGGATGCGCCATCACGATCACGCTCTGCTCGAGCTCCCGGGGAATGAGAAAGACACCGGGCTCACGCCGGATGTCGGGGATCGGGGAGGGGGGGAGGGTCCCCCTGCACGGCGTCCAGCCCCCGAGGAGGGACTCGAGGAGCGGCTCCAGGACGCGCCAGGACACGTCACCCGTCACGCCCAGGGTGAGGTTCCCGGGGCAGACGATCCGACCGTGGATCTCCCGGATGCGGTCCGGGGTCAGATCCTCGGGAGCCAGATCGCCCTCCCCCATCTCCCAGCCCACCGGATGGTCGCCGTAGAGGAGCCGGTTGAACTCGGTGAACGCCAGCCTCTGGGGATCATCGCCCCGTCGGCGCACGCTCTCCAGCTGGCGTCCACGCCAGATCTCGACTTCGGCGGAGTCGAATCGGGGGAAGCGGAGCATGTCGATCCACAGCCCGAGCGATACCTCGAGATGCTCGCGGAGCGCGTTCATGCTGGAGAAGACCGATTCTCCTCCTCCTCCGAACGTGGTCTGGATGGCATAGAACTCGAGCGCCTCGTCAACGCCCACGGGGGGTAGGCTGTCCGTGCCGCCGTACCGCATCAGGGACGGCAGGGCGGTGGCGGCGCCGTAGAAGCCCCGGTCAAAGAGACCGTACCCCCCCTGGAATCGGGCGAACACGGTCACGAGCGGAACGGTGTGGTCAGCCAGGAAAAGAACGGGGACGCCGGCTACCTCCTTGACCTCGGGGACAGGGGGGGCGAACGAGAGGGCCTCGTACCGCAGCGCCTCGGCTGCGTCCTTGCCCACCCGCACCTGCGGGCTGGCGGAGCTCGGGAACGCCAGTACCCCGATCGCCATCGCGGCTGCGCGACAGGTCCACCTCATCGGGAGCCGTCCTTCCTGACCAGCGTGGCCACGGTTCGGTTCTCCCTCGAGAAATATCGCCGCAGCACGCTGCTCACCTCTCCCGGGGTGACTTCGCGGAGCCTCTCGGACAGTCGGAACGTGGTTCGCCAGTCGCCGAAGAGGGACGCCGATTCGGCGAGTTGAAACGCCAGGCCGAGGTTGGACTGGAGCCTTCGGATGTTCCCCGCGGCGATCTGGTTGCGCACCCGCTGGAGCTCGGACTCCGCCGGACCCTCCTCCGACAGCCGCTCGAGCTCGTCGTAGATCGCTTCCTCGATCTCGCCGGTAGTGTGCGGAGCTCGGGGGGTGGCGTCGATCTGGAAGAGCTGGGGAAAGCGCTGACCCGGGCCCAGCGAGGAGAATACGCCGGTGGCCAGCCGGTCCTCGAGGATCAGGCGACGGTACAGCCTGGACGTTCGTCCCCCGGTCAGGAGGGAGGAGAGGATGGTGAGGGCCGGGGCGTCATCGTGGAAGACGTCGGGCACGTGCCATCCGATGCGGACCGCAGGCTCCGCGTCCCAGATCACCTCGACCCGGCGCTCCCCACGCTGCGGGGGCTCCACCGTCAGGACGGAGGGCGGCTCCTCACCTCGGGGGACGGGGCCGAGATAGCGCTCCGCCCACCGGACGACCTGGTGGGGGTCCACGTCTCCCACGATGGCGACCACGGCGTTGTTCGGACCGTAGAAGCGCTCGAAATAGCGCCCGACATCGCGCCGGCCGAGGTTCTCCAGGTCGGACATGTGTCCGACAACCGGCACGCCGTACGGATGGACGTTGTAGGCGGCGAGGAGGTGGCCCTCGTACAGCAGGCCCCCGGGGCTCGTCTCCACGCGCATCCGGCGTTCCTCCATCACCACGTCCCGCTCCGAGTAGTACTCGCGGAACACGGGGTTGGTCATACGGTCCGCCTCCAGGACGAACCATAGCTCCGCCCGGTTCGCCGGGAGCTCCACGAAGTACATCGTGGATTCGTTGGTCGTGGTGGCGTTGAGCCCCCGAGCCCCTGCCCTGGACAGGATGCGGTCGAACTCGTTGGGCTCCACGAAGGTGCGGGCCGTGTCCTCCAGGGACTCGATCGCCTCGGACAGCTCGGCCGTCCTGGCGCTGTCCCCCGCGGCCCGCGCACGGATCACATCGTCATGAATCGCGTCCATCCGGGCGAACAGCTTTCGCTCCGCCTCCACGTCACGGGTGCCCACCGACGTGGTGCCTTTGAACAGCAGGTGCTCGAGCAGGTGGGCGATCCCCGTGGTGCCCAGGTGCTCGTGGACTCCCCCCACGCCATAGCGAACGACGAAGGAGACCGTGGGCGCTCCCCGTCGAGGGAGGATCAACAATCTCATGCCGTTGTCCAGCGTGTGTTCCTGCACGGGAAGCTGCTCGCCCGGCGTGCGCTCCTGAGCGGTCGCGGTCGTCGGGAGCGGCCCCGCGGCCAGGAGGGTGAGGATCAGGGCAGGGGTGCGGAGTCTAGACACGCGGCCTCCGAGGACCCGGCTGGCAGCTCGGGCAGAAGAAGGCTGACCGGTTGGAGAAGACGATCCGCAGCACGGGCGTGCCGCACGCCGGGCACGGCTCGCCCTCACGCCCGTAGACATGGAGCCGACGGCCGTATGTCCCGGCCTCTCCCTCTGCGTTCCGATAGTCCCGAATCGTGGTCCCTCCCTGGTCAATGGCGGCCCGAAGCACACGCCTGAGACGCTCGTGCAGGCGGTGCGCCTCCGGGAGGGTGATCCGGTTGGCCGGCCGCGCCGGGTGGATTCCCGCGAGGTATAGCGCCTCCGCCGCGTAGATGTTTCCCACCCCTGCAATACGCCGCTGGTCGAGCAACCATGACCGGACGGGGGATCGCGATCGCGCGAGGAGCTGGTGGAGATCTTCTGCGGTGAAGGAAGGGTCCAGTGGTTCCGGACCCATGCGGGCGGATCGGTGCTCCCACGCCTCACCGCTCATCCGCTCCACGGTCCCGAACCGGCGCTGGTCGTCGAAGATGAGCGTACCGCCCGACTCGAAGGAGAACCGGACGGCCGGATGGGTGGGCCGCGCGGATCCCCTCGGGGGCACGGCGAAGGGCAGCAGCCTTCCCGTCATGCCCAGGTTCACGGCCAGCACCGAGCCGTCGTCCATCCGGTGGATGACGTTCTTGCCTCTCCGTTCAACACCGACGATCTGTCGGCCGCGGAGTCGCGCTCCGAAGGTGCGTCGAGCTTCCCGCAGCACGTCGGGGTGCAGGACCCGCGTCCGTCGGATGCGCTCCCCCACGACGGCGGATCTCAGTCCCCGGACGATGGTCTCCGCCTCTGGAAGCTCCGGCAACGTTGTCCGTTCCTAGGAGTCCTGGGAGATGAGGACCGCGGTGCCGGCGGCGCTCACCATGAGCATGCTTCCCGCCTTTCCCAGTACCTCGTAGTCGAGATCCACGCCGATCACGGCGGTAGCGCCCCGCTCCTGAGCCTCGTTGCACATCTCCCGGAGAGCCTCCTGGCGGGCGGAGCGGAGGGCATTCTCATACGCGCCGGCCCGGCCCCCCACGATGTCGCGGACTCCGGCCAGGATGTCCTTGACGATGTTGGCTCCGATGATGGCTTCCCCGGTAACGATTCCCAGGTAGTCCTTCACCGTTCGGCCTTCCAGGGTGTTGGTGGTGGTAACGATCATACGTGTCCACTCCTCGTCTGCTCACGCCATCCGATGTCGCTGCGGAAGAATGCTCCCTCGAAGGACACCGCCTGCGCGCCCGCTCGACTCCGCTCCCGCGCCTCCGGGAAGGTGGACCCGAGGCCGGTCACCGCCAGGACCCTCCCCCCCGCGGTGATCAGCTGGCCGTCCTCGCGCCTCGTTCCGGCGTGGAAGACGGCGGTCGCCTCGGAGTCCAGTTCCGGAGGAAGGTGGATGGCCCTGCCCTTCTCATAGGCGCCGGGGTACCCGGCCGACGCCACGACCGTCGTCACCGCCGCGCCCGGGCTCCAGCGGGTTGCCGCGTTGGCGAGAGAGCCTCCCTCGGCCACCGTGCCGAGCAGCTCCAGAAGGGAGGACGACATCAGGGGGAGCACCGCCTGGGTCTCGGGGTCTCCGAAGCGACAGTTGAACTCCACCACCCGGAGCCCCTCCTCCGTCTTCATGAGGCCGGCGTACAACAACCCCGAGAATGGGCAGCCGTCGGCGGCCAGGGCGCGAAGCGTGGGCGTGATGATCTTGTCCCGCGCCTCCTGCATGAGCCCTTCCGTGGCGATGGCCACGGGTGCGTAGGCGCCCATGCCTCCGGTGTTCGGCCCCGTGTCGCCTTCGCCCACCGGCTTGTGGTCCTGGGAGGGCAGAAGAATCACCGCATCCGTCCCGTCGGCCACCGCGAAGACGGACAGCTCCTCTCCCTCCATATACTCCTCGATCACCACGACCCGGCCCGCCTCGCCGAAGGAGAGATCTCCGAGCATGGATCGGATGGCCCTGGTGGCTTCGTCGTCGCTCATGCACACCACCGCGCCCTTGCCCGCCGCGAGCCCGGAGGCCTTCACCACGATCGGGGTGCCCCGCTCCCGGACGTAGGCCTCGGCGGCGGATAGGTCCCGGAACGTGCGGTGCTCAGCGGTGGGGATGTCGCTGTTCCGCATCAGGTCCTTGGCGTACTCCTTGCTCGCCTCGATCCGGGCCGCATCCCGGGTCGGGCCGAAGACAGGTAGGCCTTTGGACTGGAAGCGATCCACGATTCCGGATGCCAGGGGCGCCTCCGGCCCAATCACGGTGAGGTCGATGCGCTGGGAGGCGGCCCACCCGGAAAGCGCTTCCACGTCCGTCGGGCCGATGGGCACCGGTGTGCAGAGCGGTGCCATGCCTCCGTTCGGCTGGGTCGCGAAGAACTCGGCCGCCGGGTCATCCCGCCGGAGCTTCCAGAGAAGGGCGTGCTCACGCCCGCCGTTGCCGACGATGAGAATGCGCATGGGGGAACCTAACAGGTCGCCGCGGAGGCGGCCCCCGACGCCTGGAACGCCGCGGCGTCTCTCTCAAAGGCCGCCGGGACTCACCTGCGCGTCGGGCCGACCCCTCGTCCGAGGAGCCGGCCCGCGGGACCGCGCGGCGAACCCTCGGGCGCTAGTCGCGCTTGGCGCCTCCCATGATCTGCTCGCCCATCTTCCGGGCCGCGGCGGTCATGGTGTCGAAGAAGTCCCGGGCCCCCTCCGCGTAGGCCGATGCGGCCTCCTTGAGATCGTCCTGGTAGGCGGGGTCCGTGTCCCCCCTCCGGGCATACTCCCCACGGAGAATCCGGTCGTAGTCGCCCGCCTCGATCCAGCCGCGCAGCTCGCTCACACGGAGCACGTAGAACGGGTGCGTGGACCCGATGAGGTTCAGGATCTTGAACACCTGATCCGCCACGTCTCCGCCCTCGCGGTACTCTTCGGCCTGGACGATGAACTCCTGGAGGTTCAGCTCCTCGGTAGTCCCGCCCCCTGCCATCTTCAGCATGGCGCGCATGACGATCTCCGGGTCCTGGATGGACAGGAGCCCGGCACGATCACAGCTCAGCTCGCTCTTGCGGGACCATTCGAGGAGCGCCACCAGGACGGCGCGGGCCGCCAGACCCACGATGGGGAAGCCCATCTGGGCCAGCTGGAGCAGGAGGTAGGTCATGGTCCTGTAGAGGACGTGGTCGCTCATGATGTGACCCAGCTCGTGCCCGATCACGTAGGCCAGCTCCTGGTCCTCCAGCAGGATGAGCGTTCCGGAGTTGAGGATGATGAAGGGCTGCTCCATCCCGTACGCCCCCGCATTGACGATGGGGGTCTGGGAGACGTAGACCGGGTATTCCTCGGGGGAGTCCATGGTCTTCAGGACCTCCTGATACAGCCCGTGGACCCTGCCGAACTGGTTGGCGCTCACACGAACCGCGTTCGCCTGGAACGCCAGCCGGATGGGCTTCTCGCCGAAGAACCCGAAGAGCTTTCGGAGGACCTCGTCGAAGACCGGAATCCTGCGCAGGGCCTGGAGGGCCGCCTTGTCGGCGGGATGCTCCCAGGAGCGGGGCGCGATGTCAGTCAGGATGCGGCGGGCCTTCGCCTCCCCGCTCATCTGCTCGTCTTGGCCTTCCGTTCGGTCCTGATCGTCCGCCATGGTCTTCACTTCCTCCTGGGAGGTTCCTCAATCCGCGCAGGCGAGGCACCGTCTTTGTCGATGCCCCCACCTACGGGGGCGCTGGACACCGGGTTTCAGGCCTTTACTACCCCAGGACGCTCGCCAGGTCCGCGACGAGGTCCGCTTCATCCTCGATGCCCACGGACAGCCGGACCAGGCCCGGAGTGATCCCCATGGCCACGCGGTCGGCCTCCGGCACGGAGGCGTGGGTCATGAGAGCTGGGACGCTGATGAGGGACTCGACTCCCCCGAGGCTCTCCGCGAGGGCGAATATCCTGCAGTGTTCCGTGAGGGTGCGGGCCCGCTCCAGGCTCCCCACGTCCACCGAGACCATGCCGGTGAAGCCCGACATCTGGCGGGCGGCCAGGCCGTGCTGGGGATGCGAGACCAGCCCCGGGTAGAGGACCCGGTCCACGCCCGGGTGGGCATCGAGGAACTCTGCGACCGCCATGCCGTTGGCGTTGTGGCGCTCCATGCGCACGTGCAACGTCTTGAGCCCACGCAGGGTGAGCCAGCAGTCCATGGGTCCGGGGACAGCTCCCGTCGACTTCCGGATGAAGGAGATCTCATCCGCCAGCCCTGCGTCGCCGACCGCGACGATCCCTCCGATGACGTCCGAGTGCCCGTTGATGTACTTGGTTGACGAGTGGACCGAGAGATCGGCCCCCAGCTCTAGGGGCCGCTGGTTGTAGGGCGAGGCGAAGGTGTTGTCCACGCAGAGCAGGGCGTCCTCCGCGTGCGCGATATCCGCCACGCCAGCGATGTCACACACACGCATCATGGGATTCGTGGGTGTCTCGACGTGGACGAGCCGGGTGCCGGGGCGCATCGCCTTCCGGACGGCGTCGAGATCGCTGGAGTCCACGTAGGTGAATTCGAGCCCGAGGCGGGCCAGTACCCGGTTGAACATGCGGGCGGTGCCACCGTAGGTATTCTCCTCGCTCACCACGTGATCTCCCGAGGAGAGACGCTTGACGATGGCCTCGATGGCCGCCAGGCCGGACGCGAAGGCAACGGCCCGGCTGCCCCCCTCCAGGGCGGCCAGATTCGCCTCGAGGGCTTCGCGGGTAGGATTGGCGGTACGCCCGTAGTCGTAGTGGCCGAGAGGCTCCCCGACGGCGGGCTGCACGTACGTCGAGGTCTGGAAGATGGGCGTCATGATGGCCCCGGTGACCGGCTCCGGAGTCACGCCGGCGTGGACCGCTCTCGTCCCGAATCCGAACTCTTCTCTCTCCGACTCGCTCATGGCTGGGCCTTCGATCCGCGTGCGGTGGGCTGGAGGAACGCCGGAATGTACCTGGAC
>JARRLD010000028.1:0-18858 GCA_037387345.1 Gemmatimonadota bacterium | reverse complement strand
CGTAGTTCCAGAGGCCCTTGCAGTCGGGCACCTCCCGGAGCGAGGCGCCGTCCTTGGTGACGTCCAGTGCCCAGCGCTTGTCGGGGTCCGAGGGCTTGCCCGTCACCACGATGGCGCGGTAGCCGATCCTCATCATGTCCTGTCCCGGGTTGCCGCCCGCGTTGGCCTCCTTGATGCCGTTGGTCAGCGGGCTCTTGGCGCCGACCGAGATGCGGCCCGAGGTCGGCGCCGCCGTGCCGGCCAGCACGCCGGGCGCCAGGATGAACACGTTGTCCGGTCCCAGCGGATCGCAGGTGGGCTCGCATTCCTCGAGGAGGATGCGAGCGGTGAGGGCGCGTCCCCCGAGCAGCCTCCACTTCTCGGGGAAGGGCTCGACGGCCACCGTCTGGCTCGTCATGTCGACGCGGATCAGGCGGTCTTCACTCACGGCAGACGCTCCTCTCCTCTATGCGAGATCCGTCCGGATGAAGGTGGACTCGTTTGCTCCACGGCACCCGCTTCATTCCGATGCGACGACGAAACATAGCAGCTTCGGGTGGTCTGTGATACATAGTCTGTCCGATTGTTCCGCCGTGGACGCGGCGGCTCGAGGAGGTGCCGATGGTCGCTGCGACCGCCCCCCTGCGGGATCTCTATTCCACCGCGCGCCGGATCCGAGCCTTCGACGACCGTATCCGCCGAGGCCTCGCGTCCGGAGAGTTCCGCTTCAACTACTGGCCGGTCGAGGGACAGGAGGCGATCTCGGCCGGCATGTGCGCCGCGCTCCAGCCCGACGACCGGATGTGGACCACCTACCGCGCTGCGGGCGATGCCATCGCCAAGGGCGTTCCCCTCGAGGCGCTCGCGGCCGAGCTGATGGGCAAGGCCAGCGGTCCTTGCGGAGGCAAGGGCGGCGCAATGGGCGTGTGCTCACCCGACGTGGGCTTGATGGGCTCGACTGGCATCGTCGGCGCGGGCGCCCCGATCGCCAACGGTCTGGCTCTGGCGTCGCAGCTGACGAAGGACGGGCGCGTCGCAGTCGTATCCTTTGGCGACGGCGCGACCAGCATCGGTGCCGTCCACGAGGCGATGAACCTGGCGGCAGTCTGGAACCTGCCCGTGATCTTTCTATGCCAGAACAACCTCTTCGGCGAGGGAACCCCGGTCGCGGAGTACACGAGGACCGAGCGTCTATCCGCTCGGGCTGCGGCCTACGGCATGGCAGGCGTGACGGTCGACGGGACCGACGCAGAGGTCGTCTACGAGGCGGCACGAGCTGCGGTGGAGCGCGCCCGGAGCGGCGGCGGGCCGACCTTCCTCGAAGCCGTAGCCTTTCGGCTCAACGGCCACTACTTCGGAGACCCCTGCGGATACGTCGACCGGGACGAGCTCGAACGCGCTCGTGCCAACGAGCCGATCGGGAAGCTCCGGGCCAGGCTCGCCGAGGCGGGCACGCCCGATGCGGAGCTCGATGCTCTCGATGCCGAGATCGACGCCGAGGTCGACGCGGCGGTCGGCACCGCTCGCGACGCTGCGCCTCCCGAGATGGACGTCCTCCATGCCGACGTCTATGCCGGCCGCAGCGACGTCGGCTGCCTGGCGCCCTCCGACCGCCAGCCGGCCCCTCTGCCCGAGGGTGGCGAGAAGGACCTGAGCATGGCGCAGGCCATCAATCAAGCCCTCGACCAGGCGCTCGAGCGCGACGAGCGGGTAGTGCTCCTCGGGGAGGACATCGCCGACCCGATGGGCGGCCTGTTTACCTGTACGGCCGGGCTCTCGACGCGCCACGGCAACGACCGCGTGCGCGCCACGCCCATTGCGGAGCAGGCGATCGTCGGCGCCGCGGTCGGGGCGGCCCTGGCCGGCCTGCGACCCGTAGCCGAGCTGATGTTCTTCGACTTCCTGGGGGTCTGCCTGGACCAGCTCGCCAACCACGCCGCGAAGCTGCGTTTCATGTCGGGCGGGCAGTCCAGCGTCCCGCTGACACTGCGCACCGTCGAAGGCTCGTACTCCGGCGCCCAGCACTCGCAATCGCTGGAGGCCTGGCTGACGCACACCCCGGGCCTCAAGGTGGTGTGTCCCAGCACGCCCGCTGACGCCAAGGGCCTGCTCACCGCCTGCATCGAGGACGACGACCCGTGTGTCTTCATCGAGAACATGTCGCTCCTGCTGGCGGCCAAGCAGCGGGGGCCGGTTCCCGAGTCCGCGTACAGGATTCCGCTCGGACTCGCGGATGTGAAGCGCGAGGGCTCCGACGTCACGGTTGCGACCTGGGGGGCGATGGTCCATTCGGCGCTCCAGGCCGCGGCGAAGCTCGAGGAAGAGGGGACCTCCGTCGAGGTCGTCGATCTGCGCAGCCTCGTTCCGCTGGACCTGGCGGCCATCGAGGCGTCCGTCGCGAAGACGAAGCGGCTGATCATCGCGCACAGCGCGACCGGCTTCGGGGGCTTCGGCGCCGAGATCGCCGCTCTGGTGGGGGAACGCTGCTTTGGATCGCTCGCGGCGCCCATCCGGCGGATCGCCGCCGCCTTCACGCCGGTGCCGCGAGCCGAGAGCCTGGTTGCCGTGCACACCCCGGGCCCCGGCGCAATCGTGCGGGCGGCGCGGGACATCACGGGGTGACGGAGATCCGAATCCCCAAGCCCGGCGACGCTGTGATGGAGGGCACCCTCGTCGAGTGGCTGGCCGCCGATGGGGCCCGGGTCGAGACCGGTGACGCGATCTACCGACTCGAGACCGACAAGGTGGAGATGGATATCGAGGCTCCCTGCGCTGGGATCATCCGACACATCGGGGAGGAAGGCGAGGTCTACCCGGTGGGCGAACTCATCGCCACGATCCAGTGAGCGACGCCGCCGGAGAGGATCCTCGCGGGCCGGCGGAGGTGATGCGCCTCTCCGCGATCCGCCGACGTATCGCCCGGCACATGACGGCTTCGAAGACGGCGGCAGCGCATACGCTGATGGCCATCGAGGTCGACTACTCGGCCGTGGACGAGGCGCGAGCGCGAGGCCGGACTTCGGGCCACAAGCTCTCGTACCTCCCCTTCGTCGCGTGCGCGCTGGCCTCGACACTGAAGGAGTTCCCGCGTCTGAACGCCTCCGTGGAGGAAAGGGAGATCCACGTCTACCCGCGATTCAACCTGGGCATCGCCGTCGACCTCGACTTCGAAGGTCTGATCGTGCCCGTCGTCAAGAACGCCGAGGGCCTCGATCTCCTCCAGCTGTCCTCCGCAATCGAGGATCTATCGACCCGAGCCAAGGCGGGAAAGCTCGACGTCAACGAGGTGGCGGGCGGCACCTTCACCATCACGAATGCTGGCGGCTACGGGACGCTCTTCACGGGTGCCATCATCAACCATCCACAGGTCGCGATCCTGTCCACCGACGGAGTGAACCCGAAGCCCGTGGCGGTCCCTCGGGGCGACGGTGGCTACGACGTGGCCGTGCGGCCGATCGGTGTGCTCGCCATGACCTGGGACCACCGGGCCTTCGACGGCGCCTATACGGCGGCGTCTTTGAAGGACCTGAAGGACCGGATCGAGGGCCGCGACTGGGCCACCGAGCTTCGAGCGGCGATCGACGCAGCCAAGGGAGCGTGAGCATGCTGGAAGTGATCCCCCTCGCACGTGCCGAGCTCACGGTGGGCAACATGGTCGCGGTGGGTGCCACGCCGCGTGGCGCACGAATCATCGCCGAGGTGACGGCTGCGCGCTTCGAGGGCGAGCGCCTCAACGCGCACCTGGCGGGAAGGGCGGCCGCGGACTGGTCCCTTGCCCGACCGGATGGTGTGGTCGAGGTCGACGTCCGGATGACGCTCGAGACCGAGGATGGCGCGCTCGTCTACCTCGAGTACGAGGGCAACCTCGACCCCGAGAGAGGGGCCCAGCCGGTGCTCTCGATGATGCGCTTCGAGACGGGCGACGAGCGCTACCTGTGGCTGAACCGCATCCGGGCCGTCGGGAAGGGCGAGGTCGCCGCTGGCGCGGTCCGCTACGAGATCTTCGAGCTGCGCTGAGGCCGCCCGGCGCAGCGACCAGGAGCACCGTCCATGCCTGCGAAGCCCGTCGACCTGAGATCGGAGTACCTGCACGCGCGGAGGGAGGACGGGGTCCTCTGGGTCCGGATCGACCGGCCCGAGCGGAAGAACGCGATGACGACGGAGATGTACCACGGCGTGAAGCACGCCTGCCGCATCGCCGAGGTAAAGCCTGACGTCGATGTGGTCGTCCTCACCGGAACCGGAGACGTCTTCTGCGTCGGCGGCGAGATGGGCGGCAAGCACGAAGGCGGCACCCACTTCGACCCGTGGACGGACATGTTAGACGTCACCCCCTTCGTGCAGATCGAGCGCTGCCCGAAGCTGGTCCTGGTCCGGATCAACGGGATGTGCCAGGGCGGGGGCCTCGTCATGACCCTGATGAGCGACCTCTCCATCGCCTGCGAGAGCGCTCGCTTCCGCGTCCCGGAGCTCCTCCGAGGCGTGGCGGACCCCTGGGTGATGGGCCGCCTCGCCACGCGGGTCGGCATGGCCCAGGCCAAGCGCCTCATCTTCACCGGGCGCTACTTCGGCGCCCGGGAGGCGCTGGATATGGGGCTGATCGGCGAGGTGGTCCCGGACGCCGACCTCGACGCGGCCGTGGAGACGACCATTGCCGAGATCCGACGGACCGGGCCTCGGGCGCGTACGCTCGCCAAGCGCGACTTCAACAGCCAGCTCCCCGCCCTGAACATGGGCATGTACCAGGAGAGCCTCGCGAGCCCCGAGTGCATCGAGGCCTTCAAGGCCTTCGTCGAGAAGCGGGAGCCACGCTGGCCCCGATCACCATGAACGAGACCGAGTTCGGCCCCTACGTCCGCTACCGGGCCGAAGGGTCCATCGCGCGGATCGTCCTCGACGATCCCGCCCGCGCGAACGCCCAGAGCTCCGAGATGGTCTGGGGTCTAGACGATGCGCTCACCCAGGCGCGGCGAGACCACGAGATCAAGGTGGTGATCCTCAAGAGCGCCGCCAAGGGCTTCTGCTCCGGCCACATCCCGACGGGCGACTACCCGGAGTTCCACGCCAACCTGAAGGCCAAGGGCACCGTCTGGGAGGGGCAGACCGAGCTGTTCCTCACTCCCATGCTCACGCTCTGGGAGTTCCCGAAGCCGACCATCGCCCAGGTCCACGGCTACGCGCTCGGCGGCGGCTCGTACTGGGCGCTGCTGCCGGACCTCACCGTGTGCTCCGAGGACGCGTACTTCCAGATGCCTCTGGTGCAGGCGATGGGGCTTCCCGGCGGTGAGACCATGCTCGAGCCGTGGCTCTTCATGAACTGGAAGCGCGCCGCGGAGTACCTGTTGACCTCGCAGACGCTGACCGCGAGGGAAGCCCTTGAGGCGGGCCTGGTCAACCGGGTGGTGCCCCGGGACGAGCTCGAGAGCACCACCGAGGAGCTCGCGGCGCGGATCGCCCATGCGCCCGGATCCACGCTGGTGGCCGCGAAAACCGCCATCCGCCGGGCCTGGGAGCTGATGGGCATGCGCATGCACCAGCAGATCTCGAACGACCTGGTGGCCGTCGTCAGCGGTCACCGCGACTTCCAGAAGCACCTCGGCGAGATGCTCAAAGCCCGGAAGAAGCCCCGCGAGGTGACGGAAGGCGACGCCTGAGTCCGCTGCCCCGCCCCTGCTCTAGCGGTAGTCGATCACCGACCGGATCACCTCGCCCTCCTGCATGGCACGGAAGGCGTCGTTCACGTCTTCGAGCCCGATACGCCGGCTCACCATGCCCTCGAGGTCGAGCTTCCCGGCCTTCCAGAGCCGGCAGAGCTTGGGCATGAAGGTGCGGACGTTGGCGCTCCCGTACATCGAGCCGCGCAGGATCTTGTCGGAGAAGAAGAGCTCGAAGGCGTTGAACTCGATCTTGTGGTCGCTGCGGCCGGCGCCCACGATCACGGCGGTCCCGCCTCGGCGGGCGGCGTCGAAAGTGGCCCGGATCGTGGCGGGTTTGCCGATGCACTCGAGGGCGTAGTCGAAGCCCTCCCCGCCGGTGATCTCGGTCTTGAGCTGCTCGAAGGCGTCCGGCGTGCAGGCGTGGGTCGCGCCGAAGCGCTTGGCGTCGTCGAGCTTCGACTCCACGACATCGACCGCCAGGATCTCGGCCGCCCCGGCCACCCGCGCCCCCTGGATGGCGGCAATGCCGACGCCGCCGGCGCCGAACACCACCACCGAGGTGCCCGGTCGGATCTGCGCCGTGTTGATCGCCGCGCCCACTCCGGTGGTCACGCCGCAGCCGATGAGCGATGCCGTCTCGAGAGGGATGTCCTCGGCGACCTTCACCACCGCGGACGACGGGACGATCAGCTCCTCGGCGAAGGTGCCGCATCCGCCCATCCCCATGGTCGGCTGGCCGTCCACCACGAAGCGCGGGGCGAGCATCGGGAGCAGCGACGCGCACAGATAAGACTGGCCGCGCAGACAGGGCTCGCAGCTCTTGCAGGCCGGCGTGAACGTGAGGATCACGTGATCGCCTGCAGCCACGTCCGTGACGTCGTCGGCCACTTCCTGGACGATGCCCGCTCCCTCGTGGCCCAGGATGAGCGGCAGGGGCGAGGGCAGCGTCCCGTTCTGGATCGAGAGGTCCGAGTGGCACACGCCGCTCGAGACGAGCTCGACGTGCACCTCGCCCGGCTTCAGCTCGGCCAGGGTCACGTCGTCGCGGACCTCCAGGTCCTTGTCCAGCTCTCGCAGAATGGCTGCCTTCACGTGGGTCTCCTTCCACTGGTCAGGCGCGAAATACGACCGGCATGCGCTCTATGCCGTTGATGAGAGTAGAGCGGGTCCGCTCGACCTCGCCGCCCAGCTCGAAGTCGGGATAGCGGGCGAGGAGCTCCTCGAAGATCACGCGCCCCTCCAGGCGGGCGAGGTGGGCGCCCAGGCAGACATGCTGGCCGATCCCGAAGCCGAGATGCGGCGCACGCGGCTTCCGGTGGATGTCGAAGGCGTCGGCGTCGGCCCCGTAGATCTCCTCGTCTCGGTTGGCGGCCGAGTAGCTGAGGACAACGAGGTCACCTTCGGCGATCCGCTGCCCGCGAATCTCGGTGTCGCACGTCGCGGTGCGGGCGAACGACTTGATCGGCGAGACCCAGCGCACCATCTCCTCCACGGCTGCCGGGATGAGCGCCGGGTCCCGAGCGAGCTCGGCACGCTGGTCGGGGTGAGCCATCAGGAGCTCGCCACCGCCCGAGATGAGGTTGCGGGTCGTCTCGTTGCCGGCGCCCAAAAGGGCCATCCCGAAGATCCCGAGCTCCCCGGCTTCTAGCAGCCGGCCGTTGGGCTTCCCGGCGGCCACCGCGGACAACAGGTCGTCCCGGGGGCTCTTCCGGCGGTCCAGCGCCTGGGCGATCATGTAGGCGAAGAGCTGACCCACCCGTGCAACCGCCTTCAGATCCCCGTCGTTGGCGGCGATCAGGTCGTCGGACCAGTCCCTGAACTGCTGCTGCTCGGAGGTGGGGACGCCGAGCATCTCGGCGATCACCAGGACCGGCAGCGGGGCGGAGACGAGCTCCACGAAGTCCACGACCTCGCCCGGCGTGATCGCGTCAATCGACTCGCGGGCGATCGCGCGCACGCGCTCCTCCATTGCCTGGATCGCGCGGGGCGTGAAGAAGCGGGTGACCAGCTTCCGGTAGCGGGTGTGGTCCGGCGGATCCATGCCCAGGATGGCCGGCGGAATCTCCGGGATTCCACCGGCCGCGGGCTGGTTGCTGTGGAGGAGGAAGCCCTTTCCGCTGCAGAAGGTTCGGGGGTCCTTCGAGACGGCGAAGACGTCGGCGTGCCGGGTCAGGAACCAGAAGCGATTGGGCTCGTACCAGTACACGGGAGCGTTCCGGCGCAGCTGCGCGTAGGCCGCGTGCGGATCCCCCAGGTACCACGCGGGATCTTCCGGGCGGAAGTCGGCAAGCTCGAAGCGCCCCTCCGTCATGACGCGTCCTCGGCGTTCATGCGTCGCCTTCGCCCTGCTGGAAGGCCCGCCAGCTCTCCCAACATTCCGGGACGGTGCCGCGGCCGATCTGGCTCTTCGGCCAGTTCGCTTGCGGCTGCGCCATGGGATCGTATGGAAGAACGACGCCGTACCAGAGGCGATGATCGCGGCGCACGAACAGCCAGCTCTCGCCGCGCCGCTCGTACGCGTCGTGGTACTGGATCGCCTGACGCACCCATCCCTCGGGCCGCGACGCCTCGACGATCCCCGTGGCCACACCATGCGCGTGCGCGTCGTCGTCGAAGTCGATCACGTGATTCGCGACCTGCATCACGGTGGGGCCGCATTCGCGAAGCTGGCTCTCGAAGCTCTCCCGGAGTGCCTGCCGACCGGTACCCCAGCGACCGCAGTCGACATCGGACACGAAGAGCTCGACGAGCCGGTCCAGATCGCGCACGTCGATCGCCAGCGCGTAGCGTTCGGCCAGCTGCCGGATCTGATCCCGGGCAACGAGCTGTGCGAGAGCGTCCATGGCACCGTGGTCCCTCCGACGCAGCGCCGGCCGGACTACAGAGTGCTCTGGATCTGATACATCAGGTCTTTGACCTGGAGCTGGCGCTTCTCTCCTTTGGGAGGTCCCGTCATGCCCTCCGGGCTCGGCGCGCTCAGATCCATTCCCACGGCCTGCGCCCGCAGCGCCTTCACCGTCGCATTCTCCCGACCCACCTTCTCCAGGAGATCCGAATCGAAGAACCGCAGCGCGTTCTGGTGAGTGATCTTGTCGATCTCCTCGCGCCTGAGTCCCGCGAGCTGCTTCGCGAGGAACTCGGGCGACTCGGGCCAGGTGCAGTACGAGTGTGGGGAGTCGCATTCCCAGCTGATGCACTCGATGCCGATCTTGTCGCGCATCTCGATGCCGCACGGATCGTCGATGTAGCAGGTCAGGATTTGCTGTCGGAAGACCTCCAGGGGCGTCTTTCCGCCCAGATCGTGGTGGGCCCAGACGCTGTGACGATCGTGGATCCACTTGCAGCGCTCGAGAAAGTAGGGGATCCAGCCGATGCCGCCTTCGGACATGGCGATCTTGAGATTCGGGAAGCGCTGCAGAACCGGCGAGAAGATGACGTCGGATGCGAAGCTCGCCATGTCGATGTTCACCTGGGCCAGGTAGCCGCTGAAGGGCGCGTCGAGCGAGTTGAACATCGGCTTGCCACTCGTTCCCAGGTGCACCGCGAGCGCACCCCCCACGTCGCAGACTGCGGTGTAGAACGGATCCCAGTGCGAATCGTGGAAGCTCGGAAAGCCCATCGCCGCAACGTTCTGGCAGAAGTTGAAGACGCGGCATCCCTTGCGGGCCATGCGCCGCACCTCGTCTGCGGCGAGCTTCGCGTCCCAGTAGGGAATGAGCGCGAGCGGGATGAAGCGGGTCGGATGGGCTCCCCACCAGTCCTCGATGTGCCAGTCGTTGTAGGCCTGGAGCATGACCAGGCCGCACTCGCGATCTTCCACGTTGGTGAACATCGCGCCGTGGACGCCGGGAATCGTCGGAAAACAGAGCGATGCGAGGGTGCCGTTGGCGTTCATGTCGCGCACGCGAGCATCGACGTCGTAGCAGCCCTCGCGCATCTGCTCGAAGCGGTTCGGCTCGAGACCGAGCTCCTCGCGCGGGCGCCCGACGGTGGCCGCGATACCGATGTTCGGGCTCACCTTGCCCTCGAAGACCCAGAACTGCGCGCCGTTCCGTTCCTCGATGCGCGGTGCGCGGTCCCGGTACTTCGCGGGAACGTGCCGCTCGAACATATCCGGCGGCTCGACCATGTGGTCGTCGACCGAGACGAGGACCAGATCGTCCATCGAGAGATCCATCAGGGTTCCTCCGTGAGTCCTTCGCCGGACTGAACTGGCGCCGCCTCCCACCCTCGCAGGGACCCGCGCGCCTCTGCTCCCCGATCGGACATATGAGCAAATATTGTACAATAGAGCAGTCGGGCGGGAAAGCCTCGAATCGCCCCCCGACGGAGGTCCCGTGGCACGCCAAGACCGCTACCGCCCCTCGAGCAGCGAGGCCCGGCTCGACCGCCTGGAGAGCCTCGACGAGATCCGCCAGCTGGCCCACCGCTATGCGCTGGCGATCGACACGCGGAACATCGACGACCTGGTCGAGCTCTTCATCGACGACGTTCACGTGGGGCGGGCGGGATCCGGCCGTCCCGCACTCCGGGCCTGGTTCGTCGAGGCGCTCAGCGAGGTCGGAACGACCATCCACCTGGTGGCCAATCACGTGATCGACTTCGACGACGCCGACCATGCCCGGGGCGTCGTCTACTGTCGCGATGAGGTCGAGCGGGAAACCGACTGGGGGATCGGCTACGTCCAGTACTGGGACCGTTACGAACGCCGGGACGGGCGCTGGTACTTCGTTCACCGCGGTTTCAATCGATGGTTCATGGTCGATGCGTTGACGCGCCCGAGCCGGGGCGCCGGCCTCGACGAGGACGGGCTCACCACCGGTCGGCTTCCCGACGCCTGGCCGAGCTGGTCGCGCTTCTGGAACGAGGTCGCTCCCGGCAGACAGTGATGCCGCTGCTCGCCCCGGTACCGACCTGGTGGCCGCGGCGCAGCCCGCGACGGGCGGAACTCGGCGCCTGCTCAGCCTGCACCGACCCCGTGGAGGCAGAACGCGCAGAGATCGTCGAGCCAGCGCTTGCCCGGCCGATCGAGGTGGAGATTCCGGTGTACCTCAGACGCCACCAGCGCGTGCAACATCTCCGCCAGGCCCTCCGGATCGGCCTGGCGAATCGTGCCCTCCTTCATGCCCTCTTCGAGGATCCGGGACATCAGGCTGTTCATGGGCCGTGTCGCCTCCCGCAGCTCGGCGGGGCGCTGCTCGGCCAGCCGCGCGTGCTCGCTCGACATGGCCAGGATGTAGATCCGGCTCTTCGACGGGCCCTGCGCGCTGGAAGCCATGCCACGCACGAGCGCCTCGATCTTCGCGGGAGCCCCTTCGACCTTCGCGATGCGCCTGGCGAGCCCCTCTGCCCCCCGGGCCATCGTCTCCTCGAAGAGCGCCAGTAGCACGTCGTCCATGCCCTCGAAGCGTTCGTAGAACGCGCGTCGGGAGAGTCCAGACCTCTCCAGGATGGGCCGCAGCGTGACGGCCTCGAGGCCACCTTCCTCGACGAGCTCGCGAGCCGCACGGATGATCTTGCGGCTGCGCTGCAGGGCCTGCCGACCCACGCGCGCGAGAGACCGCTGTTCCCAAGCCGCGCGACCTTCGGATTCCTCGACGACATCAGGGCGCGTCATGGTGGCGAGAATAGCCCAATACGTGCCTTGCAAGCCCCGCTCCTGGCTGCCAGAATCACGAGACCGTTGGTCTCGGCCGGGCCCGAAATCGCAAGGAGCCCGAGTAGGGGGAACCCGCGATGCACGGCGCGTCCGCAATCAGCGGGATCGGGGAATCGACATACTACGCGCGCGGTGAGTCTCCCCACACCGAGTTCCAGCTCGCCTGCATAGCAATCCAACGGGCGGTGGAGGATGCGGGCATCGATCTCGCAGATGTGGACGGATTCGTCTCGTACACCGATCAGCGAAATCTCCCCACGCGGCTCGCACGCGCTCTCGGAGTGCGGGAGCTCCGCTGGGCCGCCTCCACATGGCCGGGTGGTGGCAACAGCGTAGCTGCCGCGGTGCAGCTCGCGGACGCAGCCGTCAGCGCGGGCTACGCACGCAACGTGATCGTCTTCCGGGCCCTGGCCCAGGGACAGTTCGGCCGCTTCGGGCAAGCTGGCGGCACAGGGGCCGGCGGAGACGGGCTGGCCATGGCGGGAATCTTCGCGTGGGGCGGCACCTACGGCCTGCTGACGCCCGCCCAGCAGTGCGCCCTGCGGATGGCGCGCTTCATGCACGACCACGGCATCTCCCAGGAGGCGCTGTGCGACGTCACCCTTGCATGCTACGCCAACGCCCAGCGGAACCCCCGGGCGCTGCGCCATGGAAAGCCGCTGACGCGCGAGGAGTACCACGCATCGCGGTGGATCGTGACGCCCTTCCACCTCCACGACTGCTGCCCGGAGAACGACGGGGCGGCCGCGTGCGTGGTGACGACGGCGGAGCGGGCACGCGACCTCCGCCATCCGCCGGCTTGCATCCTGGCCGCCGCCCAGGGAAACGGACCCGGGTTCGGCATCTTCGACCAGCGCAACCTTGCATCATCCCACTACGAGCAGGTCAGCGCCCACCTCTGGAAGGACGCCGGCCTGCGCCCGGAAGACGTGGACGTGGCGCAGTTCTACGAGAACTTCTCCGGTCTCGTGCTGATCGCGCTATGCGAGATGGGCTTCGCCTCTCCGGACGGCGTCGAGGCATTCGTTTCGAATGGGGCGCTCGAGGGGCCAAACGCCGCGTTCCCCTTCAACACCAGCGGCGGCAACATCGGCGAGGCCTACATCCATGGCTTCCAGCTCATCAACGAGTCGGTGCGCCAGATCCGCGGCAAATCCACCTGCCAGGTGAACGACGTCGAACGCGCACTCGTGGTCGGGGGGCCCGGCTACGCCCCGGGAAGCGCCGTTCTCTTCGGGACGGCAGGATGACGCGCGTCCTCGGTGCGAGCTGGGCGCTGCCGATCCTGGACCATCGCAACAGGGCCTTCTTCACGTCCGGCGTGCTGACGCTGCAGCGCTGTCGCGGCTGCGGGCACGTCCAACACCCGCCCGAGGACGTGTGCGAGGCCTGCCAGGGCCAGGACTTTGACGGGTTCGAGAGCGCTGGGAAGGGCTGCATCGAGAGCGTCGCGGTAGCGCACCATCCCGTGCACCCTGCACTCGCCGACCAGGTGCCCTACGCCATCGTGCTGGTCTCGGTCGCAGACGCTCCTGGAATCCTGATCGCCGGGAACGTGGTCGGGACCGACCCCGGGGACGTGCGCATCGGCGATCGTGTCGGGGTGGTGTTCGAGGCGGCCACCGATCCGGACAGCGGCGAAACCCTGAAGATTCCCCAATGGGAGATCCTCCGATGAGTGAGCAGACGAAAGACGCCGGGGCCCGGGCCCTCGCCGGGATCCGCGTCTGCGACTTCACCGGCCAGCTCGCCGGCGCCGGCGCGACCAAGTGGCTCGCCGCCTTCGGGGCAGAGGTGATCCGCATCGAGGATCCGACGAACCAGGGCGGCTGGGACATCCTCCGGCGGGTCCCACCCTTCGTGGACGACCGCCGCGGGCCCGACTTCGGTGGCGGGTTCAACAACCACAACGTGGGTAAGCGGGGCATCACCCTCAACCTTCGGACCGAGCGCGGCAGGGAGTTGCTCGCCGCCATCGTCGAGCGCTCGGATGTGGTGACGGAGAACTTCGCGGCCGGTGTCCTCGAGCGCTGGGGCTTCGGCTACGAGCGGCTGAAGGAGCTACGCCCGGACATCATCTACGTCTCGAACTGCGGCTTCGGCCACACCGGCCCCTACGTGGAGTTCAAGACATGGGGTCCCATCGTCCAGGCGCTGTGCGGCCTCACCTTCACGTCCGGCCTGCCCGGGCACGAGCCCGCCGGCTGGGGCTTCAGCTACATGGACCACACGGGCGGCTTCTACATGGCGATCGCGGTGCTGCTGGCCCTCCTCCACCGCAAGCGGACCGGGGAGGGCCAGTGGGTCGACATGGCCTGCTGCGAGGCGGGCCTCACGCTGAACGGGCCTGCCCTGCTCGACTACACCGTGAACGGGCGCCCCATGCGGCGTCCCGGTCAGCCCAACGGCAACCGCAGCGAATGGCCGCGCATGGCACCGCACGGAATTTACCGCGCTGCCGGGGACGACGAGTGGATCTCGATCGCCTGCCGCAACGACGGCGACTGGCAGGCCTGCGCGTCGGTGATCGACGCGGACTGGGCCCGCAAGCGCGAATGGGCAACGGTCGACGGGCGCATCGCCGACCAGGACGCCCTCGACGAGCAGCTCCAGGCCTGGTGCCGCACCCGCGACAAGTTCGAGCTCCAGCGCCTATTCCAGGCGGCCGGCGTTCCGGCGGCCGCGGTGCAGAAACCCGAAGAGCGCATCGAGCGCGACCCGGCGACGGCGGAGTTCGACCTCTGGCCGACCGTGCACCACGCCAAGATGGGCGACGTCCGCGTGGACGGTCTGCCGGTGCGCTTCTCGGAGACGCCCCATACGATCACCCAGGGCGCTCCCTGCGTCGGCGAGCACACCGAAGAGGTCCTGACGAGTCTGCTGGGTTTGAGCGTGGGCGAAGTCGCCGCTCTGCGCGAGGAAGGCGTGGTATGAGCGCGTTGCAGGGGATGCGCGTGGTCGAGCTCGCCCACGAGCGCTGTGCCCTGGCGGGCAAGCTCCTCGGCGACATGGGTGCCGACGTAGTGGTGGTGGAGCCCGTGTGCGGCTCGCCCACCCGGAGCCACGAGCCCTTCGTGGACGACGTGCCGGATCCCGAGCGGAGCCTCACCTGGTGGCACTACAACACCAGCAAGCGCGGGATCGCCCTCGACTGGACCCGTCCTGAAGGGCGAGAGGTCCTACTGGAACTCATCGCCAGGGCCGACCTCCTGCTCGAGGCCGAAGATCCCGGCGTGCTCGCCGACCACGGGCTGGACGCCGCCGTGCTGACCGATGCCCTGCCGCGCCTGGTCCACGTGTCATTGACTCCCTTCGGGCCGACCGGAGCGCGCAGCTGCGAGCTCGCCACGGACCTGACGATCCTGGCCGGCGGAGGCCCCGCCTGGAACTGCGGCTACGACGATCACGAGCTTCCGCCCATCCGTGGTGCCGGCGGCCATGGCTACGCCATCGGCTGTCACTACGCCGCGCTGGCGGCGCTGACGGCGTTGGTCCACCGGGAGCTCGGCGGACGGGGCCAGCGGATCGACGTTTCGATGCACGCCGCGGCGAACGTGACCACCGAGATGGCCTCCTACAACTGGCTGGTCGCGAAGGGGACGGTGAAGCGCCAGACCGGACGGCACGCGAGCGAGGGGCCGTCTATGCCGTCCCAGCAGCGCTGTGCGGACGGCCGCTACGTCAACACCGGAGTTCCGCCCCGTACGCCGAAGGAGTACGAGAACCTGCTGCGCTGGCTGCGGGAGCTGGGTCTCGAGTCCGAGCTGCCCGAAACCATCTTCCTGGAGATGGGCGCCCAGAAGGACGACATCGACCTGTCGAAGATCGGCAGCGACGACGAGATCACCGCCATCTTCGGCGCCGGGCGAGCTGCGTTGACCCTCATCGCGAGCCGCGTGGGCGCACGGGAGTTCTTCCTCGGCGCTCAGCGGGCGGGGCTGCCGGTAGGCGTCATCTACTCACCGGAGGAGGCGTTCGAGGACGAGCACTTCGTCGCCCGGGGATTCCAGGTGGAGGTGGAGCAGCCGCAGCTGGGCCGCTCCGTCCGCTATCCAGGCGCCCCCTACGCCTTCGAGAAGAGCCGCTGGGCGATCTCGCGGCCCGCCCCGCGCCTAGGCGAACACACCGACGAGGTGCTGGCCGAAGCCGGGATCGATCCGTCCCCGCTGCGAGACGCCGGCATCATCCACTCCATGGCGTGACGCCGTTCTCGTGCCGAGTAACCGAGGAGGACCCAAGGTGAGCCTGGAAGACCTGATCCTGGTGAGCGTCGACGACCACATCATCGAGCCGCCCGACCTCTTTGCGAAACACACCCCGAGCCGATGGCTCGACCGGGCGCCGCGACTCGTCTACAACCCCGAGACGAAGCTGCAGTCCTGGCGCTGGGAAGGCGGCGCCTCCTTTGCGCCCTTCCTGAACGCGGTCGTCACCCTGCCGAAGGACGAGTGGGGCTTCGATCCGAGCAGCCTCCACGAGATCCGCCCCGCCGCCTACGACGTCGACCTCCGCGTCCGCGACATGGATGCGAACGGAATCCTGGCGTCGATGTGCTTTCCCTCCTTCCCGGGCTTCTCGGGCTACTTCTTCGCCCGCGCGAAGGACAAGGAGCTGGCCTACGCCTGTCTCCAGGCGTACAACGACTGGCACATCGACGAATGGTGCGGCCGCCATCCCGGACGCTTCATCCCGCTCGCGCTTCCCGCGATCTGGGACCCAGAACTCGCCGCACAGGAGGCCCGCCGCGTCGCCCGCAAGGGCGCCAAGGCCATCGCATTCAGCGAAGACCCGCCGGCAATGGGCTTTCCGAGCATTCACAGTGGGCTGTGGGACCCCTTCTTCGCCGCCTGCGTCGAGGAGGACCTCACGCTGGCGATTCATATCGGCTCGGCCTTCTCCGGCGACAACCCTCCCTTCTACGGGAAGGACGCTCCGATCGACGTCATGGTCACGCTTCCGTGCTGGAACTCGCTGCCCTGCGCCGCGCACTTCCTCACGTCGAAGGTGCTCCTCAAGTTCCCGGAACTGCGCATTGCCCTGTCCGAGGGAGGAACTTCCTGGATCCCGGGCTTCCTGGACCGCATGGAGCGCCACTACGAGCACCAGAGGTGGACCGGCTGGGACCTGGGCGGGCTCTCTCCGACGGAACTCTTCCAGCGCCACTTCCTCTCCTGCTTCGTCTGTGATCCTTCGGGACTTCTGCTACGCGACCGCATCGGAGCCGACAACATCGCCTATGAGGTCGACTATCCCCACTCCGACTGCACCTGGCCGGAATCGCCGGAGGAGATCTGGCGCCACTTCGAGCTGGCGCAGTGCAGTGACGAGGAGATCGAGAAGATCTCGCACGGAAACGCGCTCAGGTGGCTGCGAGCCGATCCTTTCCGCGCGATCCCCCGGGAGCACGCAACCGTCGGAGCGCTACGCTCCAGGGCCAAGGACGTGGATCTGCGCACGCGTTCGAAGGCCGAGTACCGTTCCGCGTACGAGCGGCAGCACGGCGCGATCGCCTGAGTAAGCATGTGCGCCTTGACCCGCGGGAAGCGCTGGCACATGGTCCCGGAAATGGCTCGCAAGGCAAAGGATGGCGAGGACACTCCGGTCGAGCCCGCAGAGCTCGATGATCTGCTCCCCGCTGCGCTCCGGATCGCCGCCGCGAGGGGTGAGTCGAGCGAGCAGGAACTCTCCGCGACACTGCTGCGAGCACTCCGGGATCCCGCCTTCGAGGATCGCTTGAAGCCGCTACTGGAGGCAGAGGGCGTGAGTCCCGAGCTTCAAAAGCAGTACTTGAGGATGCTCACCGAGTGGCGGCGGGCCCTCGAAGGCACCGGCGCTGCGACGGGAACGACGGCCGATTCGTCCGGAGAACCGAGCGCGCCTCAGCGCAAGCCGTCGTCGTAGACCCCGTAGACCTTCGCGAGAATCTGCGTGATGAGACCCGTGACGGGCATCGCGATGCCATGGTCGTGCGCCATTTGCAGAGCCAGGCCGAGATCCTTCTGGGCGATCTCCATCCGGCCTCGCAGATAGGACTGGAGGTCCTCGGATCGCTGCGTCTCCTCGGGCATCTTGTAGACGCTCAGATACTGGAGGTGCAACGCGTTCAACATCGTCGTCGCCTGGCCTCCTTCCTCATAGAGCTCCTGGGGCAGGCCCATGGCGCGAGCGAGCATCAGCCCCTCGAGGGAAGCGGCGAAGGAGAGGTTGGTGAGCACGTTCAAGGCCAGCTTCAGCTTGGCCGCGTTTCCGTATTCACCGGCGTAGGTGATCTTCCCTGCGGCGGCCTCCAGGTACGGCTGCGCCTTCTCGAAGGCGGCCTCGGGACCCGACACCATGTAGAAGGCGTCGCCCGCGGCGGCGCGAACGGGGCCGCCCGCCACCGGCACTTCGAGAACGGCGACGCCGTGCGCCTTCCCCTGCGCGGCCATCTCCTCGATCGTGTCCGGATGCACCGTGCTGTGGATCGCCACGACGCTGCCGGTCACCGAGTTCTCGAAGACACCGTCCTCACCGCAGAGAACCGCCCGAACGTGCTCGTCCGCCGGTACGCAGATTCCGATCACTTCCGCGTTCTGGGCGACCTCGCGGGCATTGCTGGCTGGCTTGGCGCCGCCGGCCAGGAGCTCGCGGATGGCCGCCTCGTCCAGGTCGTAGACGATGGTGGGCAGACCCTTCGGCGCGAGATTTCCGGCGAGCGCCTTGCCCATGATCCCGAGTCCGATGAAACCACAACGAATCGCCATGCGCGGAACTCCCACCGCGAGAGCCAGATACGACTCTCGAATATCGAGCCGACAAACTGCCAGATGGCACCAGCGGATACGGACCGCCAGCCACATCTCGGTGCTCTCATGGTAGCGGCTCCGTTCAGGGGCGTATCTCGGCTGGGAATCGTCGCCTAGACTGACGATGGGCCACGCCATGGAAGATGCGCTGGACGCAGTCGACCGGGACGGCGGCGGCAGCATCAAGCTGTGCCTTCTCTGCCTGCCAGCCCACAGGCCCGTCGGCGACTCAACCGGAAGGTCTCGATGAAGAAGCGCACCAGGCGTCGCCGACCCCGGGGCCTCACCACTTTTTTCCCAAGGCCGCTTTCAGCGCCTGGATGTCCAGGCTCTGGTCGGCCACCAGCTGCTTCAAACGCCGGTTCTAATCCTCGACCTGGCGCAGGCGCTTGGCGTCCTCGACCTCCATGCCGCTGTACTTCGACTTCCAGCGGTAGAAGGTCGCCTCACTGATTCCCTGCTCCCGGCAGAGGTCGGACACCCGGCGCCCGGCCTCGGCCTCCTTGAGCAGCCCGATGATCTGCTCCTCGCTGAAGCGACTCGTTCTCACCCCGTTCCCCTCCGTTGTCTGAGGAGAATCTCATTCTAAACGGCCTGAAGAACGGGTGTCAGGTCACGAGCCATTGTCAAATCTTGTGGATCGGTGTCAGACCGGCGCCTCCATAAGACGGGCGAGACCTCTCTTAAAGCTCGCTTTGCCACGGCAGACTGGAGCGCCTTGTTCGGCCGCGTGCAGCGCGTCGCGGAGGGGCGTCCCAGCGCGAGTGCCTACGCCGCG